>QNCV01000260.1 GCA_003645845.1 Fidelibacterota bacterium
ATTGTGCGTTGGTCGTCGTCATTAAAGGCCAGTACCAGTGAACCTATTCGCCTGAAGGGGACGTCCAGCTCGGCGCAGATTTTGTCGAACATCGGATTGCCCTTTGTGTTCATCTTGGCCATTAAGGTGCCCGGTTCAGGGTCATATCCGGCGTGGATGATGGCGCTGTTGGCCTTTGTAGTGCCGTTAGATACGTCGTTGTCTTTGTCGAGCAGGGCGATCTGCAGCCGGTAGCGGGACAGTTCCCGGGCGATATATGTTCCGCTGATTCCGGCGCCGATAATTAACACATCGAACATTGCTTGCATTTCCTGATTTGCACTGTTATTCTAATAACAATTCGATCTCGATAAGAATAAATATACATTAATATAAATTCAGTGATAATTTCGGTTTTATCTTTGGGAAAGTCAATGAAATATTTCTTACGCCCCGGTTACCGGAGTTGTTGATTAGATTTTTGGTGAGATTCTAATGTAATTGCATCAGTTCTTCTGCACCCTGATTATCGATGACCAGGGATTTGATAATACCGCTTTTCGCCGCCGCATGAACTGCTATTGCACG
The DNA here is from genome assembly GCA_003645845.1 of Fidelibacterota bacterium. Taxonomy (GTDB): domain Bacteria; phylum Fidelibacterota; class UBA2242; order UBA2242; family UBA2242; genus B118-G9. The sequence goes on from QNCV01000260.1 coordinate 568, forward strand.
GTCCCGTCCGCCGGTCACGGCGACGACTTCGGGAGCCTGTTGCAGCTGCTGTAAATTGATGCCGATGATACGGTTTGTATAAGCTGTGTCACATTCGTTGCCGTCCTGATCGATGAAATGACCGCAGATTTCGCCGACGATCCCGCGGGATTTCAGGTCCTGCAATTCATGTTCCTTGGAAAACTTGTTATTGTAAAAGACCGAATTCGCGGGATTGCCGATGCCGACAAACACCAGATCGGCCCGGTCCATCTGATGCAGGACGAATTTGATCTGTTTGTGGGCGATAAATATCTCGTAGCTGTGATGATCTGGGGTGATGGCCGGCGCCTGGAGGCGGTAATACTGTCCGTTCCAGCGTTTGGCCAAGCGGCGGGTCAGTTCGATGGCATCATTTTCCTGAATCTGGGTGGTGATATCGCCGATTGCCTGGATAAAAACCACATTTGCTGAAGCCTGGGGCGGTTTCATTTCGGCGGTAACCGCATTCAGGTGTCGTCCGGCAGCAACGCAGACAACGGCGCCCGGCTTGATCATCTGGCTGAGAATAGGAGCGGCAAAATGACCCATGGTGTTGCGTAGCTGTTCGCAATCCTGATCGGGCAGTTTTTTAATGACTATACAGTGCTTGAAATGATATCTGGCTTTCAGCTGTTTTTCGAGATCGGTATCGCGAGGTGAGAAAGGCTTGACATGGATTTGAACGATGCCTTTTTGCCGGGCTTCATACAGCAGCCGGGAGACGTTGGCCTGTGAGATGCCGGCCAGCTTGGCGACTTTGCTCTGGGCGAGGCCTTCTTTATAGTAGAGGGAGGCGACAAGCAGCAGGAGTTCGTTTTTTGATTTAACTTTTATGGTGAAATCTTTCTCAGTTCAAATTGGAAATGTTAATCGTTGCTGTCAAGTAATTAAATCTTCCGACTATAAAATAAGACATTTTTACAAATTATAAAGAAAAAAACATATTATTCATGAATAAATACTCAGATAATGTTATAAAACCCGCCGGCTTCGGGCGTAACAGCGGCAGAGAAAAGGGCTCTGTGATCATGGTATGGACCTGTTTGTTCCGGGCTGAAGAAGAAGGGGGCTTCTGTTTTACGGTGACCTTGCGACAAAAATATATTGACATTACTTAAAAAAACCTTAAAATTAGAATGCATTATTATTAAGGAATAAATATTCATTTTTTCATGGTTAAGTAAGTACAGATGGTTAGAACAACTTGGAAAAGCTGCTTTTTTTCGGGGACAAAACTGTGGTAAGACGGTTGGGATATTGAAGAAAATATTAGACAATTCTCGTGGGGATATTGTATGAATAGACATGGAATCTTTGGAATCCTTTTGATATTGGCGCTGTCGGGTTTCAGCGTCCGGGCAGGCACTACCGGCAAAATTATGGGAAAGGTATCGGATAAGAATTCCGGCGATCCGATTATCGGTGCCAATGTTTATATTGAAGGCAGCGGTCTGGGAACCGCTTCCGATGTGAACGGCGACTATTTTATCATAAATATTCCTCCGGGGAAATATACCCTGATCTGTTCTTATGTCGGCTATGAACGGGTTCAGGTGCTTGATGTTCAGGTTAACACCGACCGCACGACCATACAGAACTTTTCCATCGCGCCGCAGGCGATCGAGGGCAAGGAAGTCACTGTAATCGGTACGCGCAAGGTGATTGAGATGGACCGGACAAACTCGGCGGCTTACGTCTCTTCGGAGCAGATCAAAACCATGCCGGTGCAGGAACTGGGTGATTTGATTCAGCTGCAAACCGGCGTTGTCAGGGATGCGGGCGGCACCTTTCATATCCGGGGCGGCCGGGGCGGCGAAATCGCCTATCTCATTGACGGCGTTCCCGTAACCGACCAGTATAATGGCGGCAGCTCAATTGCCATGGAGAATAACTGGGTGCAGGAGTTGCAAGTTATCAGCGGTACTTTTAATGCGGAGTACGGACAGGCGCAGTCGGGCGTGGTGAATGTGGTGACCAAAGAGGGTGCGAAAAAGTTCGGTGGCAGCGTATCAATCGGGGTCGGCGACTACGTTACGTCAAATTCCGATATTTTTATGGGGCTTGGTACAATTAATTTGAATGAAAAGGATCTTAACGTCAGTCTGAGAGGTCCGGTTCCGGTTGTTCCGAATCTTTCATTTTATACATCGCTGCGATATTTCCAGACCGACGGCTGGCTGTATGGTGAGCGCCGCGTGCTGATTGATGACACCGTACCGATTCAGTATTTTGTCTATCAGGCCCAGCGGAATCCGACCCAGGAAGAGCGGTTGTACGGTTACGACATTCCCGATTCACTGATGAACGGTGATGGTGCCTATGTACCTCTGAACGGCAGCGCCAAGTTTTCCGGATATTCGAAACTGTCTTACAAGCTGACGCCCAAAATTAAAATTAACTATTCCCTCTTTTATAATGTAAAGGAATCAAAATCCTATAGCGATTCCCGGCGCTATTCGCCCGACGGTATCGGAACGGCTCACGATAAAAATTACAACCATATTCTGAGCGTCAATCACGTATTGTCTAACAGTACTTTCTATAATCTGAACCTTTCCAACTATTCCAAGAACACCTGGTTTTATCTTTTTGAGAACCCGCTGGATTCCAGTTACCAGGGCAGTGCATTTTCGGACCAGGGTTTTTATTTCGGCGGCACTCAGAATAATCGCTATGACATTTTGCGGGCGGCAAAATCCCTGAAATTTGACCTGACCAGTCAGATGAACAAGTTTAATCAGGTTAAAATAGGCTTTGAAATAAAAAGACATAAACTGGATTATAACTCTTCCACCACGGTAGCTTATGGTGTTAATTATGAACCGCCGGATTCGATCAATGTGCCGCCAATCAATACGGCCAATAATAATCACTATATTGTCAAACCTCTGGAAGCATCGGTATATGCCCAGGATAAAATCGAATTCAAAGAGATAATCGTCAACGTTGGTTTGCGTTTTGACTACTGGGACCCCGTGGCGGAAATTCCGATTGATTTGCGGGCGGAGACGAATGTTCAGGACGGCATCAGGCTCGGGTCGGAATTGAAGAAAGCTGATATTCAGACGCAGCTGAGCCCGCGGTTTGGTTTGGCCTATCCTGTTTCGGACAACGGGGTTTTTCATGTCTCTTACGGACACTTTTTCCAGCTGCCCCGTTTTAATGCAATTTATAACAATTATGAATATGAAATCGAGCTGGGCGGCCTTGAGACGAAAATGGGAAATGTCAATCTGAAACCGGAACAGACCATTGCTTATGAACTGGGACTGCAGCAAAAACTGGCCGGCGATATCAGTCTGGATGTGACGGTTTATTACAAAGATATTAAGAATTTACTCAGCCAGGAAATCATCAGCACCCGGGATGACAAGGTTTACGCCCGCTATATTAATCGTGATTACGGCAATGTCAAAGGATTCATTTTATCCCTGAACAAGGCCTACTCCAACAATTTTTCGGGCGGCATTGATTATACTTATCAGGTGGCCATGGGCAACGCTTCGGATCCCAGCGCGGTTTTTGTGAATTTCCAGTCCAATCCGCCGGCTGAAGGCGAAAAACAGGTAGTTCCCCTGGACTGGGACCAGCGACACACGCTTAATTCGTCGTTGATTTTCGGCGATCCGTCGAACTGGAGTTTTGCGGTCATCGCCCGGTTTGCTACGGGTCAGCCCTACACGCCCAGTAATCCC
>QNCV01000261.1 GCA_003645845.1 Fidelibacterota bacterium
GAAAATTAGCCATCTCCAGAACATAGGGATTCAGACCCGCTTTTTCCAGGGTGCTCTTAAAGGTCTTTTCATGAAATTGTGGTGAGCAGGATGCAATTACAACCCGGTCAAGCCGATGAGCCTGAATATCCTCAATGATCAATTTCTGACCGGCGCCGGAACACATATTCGAATGTTCCTTCAGGATAGTAATATCTTTTATATCATGCAGCGCTTCCGATACTCTTTGAAGATCGACAACTTTAGAAATATTACCACCGCACTGGCATAAGTATACACCAATTCTCATTTGCTCCTGCTCCTTGCTAGTTCTGACTACGCTGTTTCTGAATCAATCGTAAAATTTACATTATTAAAACTGTATCTGGGCGCGATGACTCCCATCGCCCTCATCCATACAGAACAGTAATGTCTTTCCGGTTCTCTCACACCATGCAGCAATATCTTTTGGAAATGAGGGACAATCAGCGAGTACCTCAACCATTTCTCCGGCGGGTATTTCTTTTGCTTTGGCAGCAATTTTTAATACGGGTTCAGGGCATTTCAATCCCCTTAAATCCAGTTCCATTTATAACTCCTCTCGTTAGAATGAAAAGGTTAGTGTAGCGTCTTTTGCATCATTTAAAAAGGTAGTGGCTCCGACAATCTCAACACCATCACGAAAATCCTCGGCTTTCAAATCTTGGGCGCCCAATGCCAGTTCACAGACATAAATTTTGCCGCCAAGACCAATTAAACCATCGTACAATTCGACAATGTCAGGCAGTCCCTTGGCGCCTTTCAGTTTCTCAAGTTCACCTTTTAACATTATCGGCGCGCCACCTGGAGTAAAGAAAATAATTACTTCATCGCCCAGAGCGGCGGCGGACGACCCTAAAATCATCGGTGGAAAAATGTTCTTCCCTTCTGCTCCATTACACGTAATTGCTACTTTTGCCATCGTAAACTCCTTCATTCATGGATTAACCTGTTAACATATATCCTACAAAGGAGGAACTTCAAAGGTATAGAGTTCCTCGGGATCTGTCAAAATTTTCAGTCGCCTTTTTGCGTCTAAATGTTCCGGGTCAAGTTCGACCACTTTCTTTAAATGCTTAATTGCATAATCCTGATTATCAATCGCCAGATAGGCCAGCGCCAGATGATAATTCACCGAAACAACATTCGGATCTTCTTTGAGAATTGCTTTCAGACACTTAATCGCTTCTTCATATTTTCCGGAGGCTTTATAGACAATCGCCAGCTGGTAAAATCCAAGGGTGCCGCAGTGACCTTTTTCCGTCAGACGTTTGTAGGCATCAATACTGCGTTTGAACTGGCCCATATGATAGTGAGACAGACCTTCCCAGTAAGAAGCCATATAGAGTTCCGGTTCAACGGCATTGATATGATGGAATACTTTCAGCGCGTCAGTAAAACGGGTTGCCCGGAAATAGGAAATCCCCAGTCGATAAAGCGCAAAAGTATAATCGGGTTTAGCTTTTACAACTTTCTCAAATTCCTCAATAGACTTCTTGATTTCACCAAACACATAATAAAGCTCTGCCAATTTCACCCGGAGATCATGGAGATCCGGCTCATCTTTCAGGATTGCATCCAGTTTCTCAATCGCTTTCCCGATCTTGCCGGTCATTTCAAACTCTAAAGCCTCCTGACGAAGCTCATCAAGTTCACTCATTTTTATTCTTCCTTTCTAAATAGGATATCGACATCACATCAATCATCGATCTTATATTTTTCAACACCGATTTGATAAATATCATTACCTTTTGTGTCATTGGCAACAAATACCGGAAAATCAACGACTTTCAGTTCACGGATGGCTTCGGCACCAAGGTCTTCATAAGCAATGATCTTGGCCTCTTTGACCGCCTGGGCCGTCACAACCGCCGCACCACCGACCGCCGCAAAATAGACGGCTTTGTTTTTTACCATAGAATCAATCACCGCCTGACCCCGCGGACCTTTGCCAATCATCCCTTTCAAACCCGCATCCATCAACGCCGGAGCATAGGGGTCCATCCGGTAACTCGTCGTCGGACCTGCGGAACCAATCGGCTTTCCCGGTCGCGCCGGCGCCGGACCGACATAGTAAATTACAGCACCGACGGGATCGAAGGGTAATTCCTTACCGGCTTCGAGTAATTCAACCAGGCGCTTATGAGCCGCATCCCGCGCAGTGTATATTGTTCCGCTTAACAGAACTTTATCGCCGACATTTAAACCTTCGAGCATTTCAGTAGTTAAGGGAGTTTGAAGTTTTATTTCATCTGACATAATCAACCTCGCTTTAATCTATAACCGCACTTAAATGACGATGAGCATGACAATTGACATTCACTGCCACCGGCATGGACGCAATGTGACAGGGTTTATATAAAATCTGAACCGCCAGGGCTGTCGTCCGGCCGCCCAGTCCCTGGGGACCGATTCCAAGTTTATTGATACGTTCCAGGATTTCATCCTCGACAGCGGCCCATTTGGGATCGGGATTCTTTTCATTCAGTGGCCGTAGCAGCGCTTTCTTGGCCAGCAACGCGCTCTGCTCAAAACTGCCGCCGATGCCAACGCCCACAACCACCGGAGGACAGGGATTTCCGCCGGAACGCTTGATCCTGTCAACCACGAAATCTTTCACGCCTTCGATTCCATCCGCGGCTTTCATCATCTTAACTTCACTCATATTCTCAGCGCCGCCGCCTTTCGGAGCGACAGTAATCTTGAGTGAATTGCCCGGAACGATTTCCGTATAGATCAGAGCAGGGGTGTTGTCTTTGGTGTTTTTCCGTTCTATCACCGGATCGTCAACCATTGACTTCCGAAGATAACCTTCCTGATATCCCTGCCGGACACCTTCGTTAATCGCTTCGTTAAAATCACCACCGATCAGATGAACATCCTGCCCCAGTTCCACAAAGACAACTGCCACGCCGGTGTCCTGACACATGGGCATCTGCTCTTCCGCTGCCTTTTTGTGATTTTCCAGTATGAGATTCAGGATGTCCCGCGCAGTCGGAGATTCTTCTTTTTCAAGAAAATATTCAATTTTCTCAACCACATCGGGACTGGCATAATAATTTGAATCAATACACAATTTCTTAACCACAGGAATAACCCGGGAAACATTAATCTCCTTCAATGATCCCTCCTAAGATGAATTGATGTTTAAATCCCAAACCGGTTTTTAAAATATTTTGACAAAATCTTTCTTTATTAAATGGAATAATACCACCTAAAATTAAAGATATTAAGCAATCCGTCATTTCAATTAATAATCGAAATACGAATAATGAGATTCCCGAATTTCTCGAAATCCCAAATAAACTTTTGCTTAATCATTTTGCCGATAAAATTCAATTTAACCTAAAAAATCACTTATATTTAAAATAGAATCTTTTGATTAAAATGCAAAAGGAAATTTATCTATTTTAATTTTTACCCGAAAAAATATTATTTATTTAGCAATTGCAACAATGTCTTGCCGATTTCAGCCGGATTGGAAGTAACTGTTACCCCTGCATTTATCAATGTTTCAATCTTCTCCTGGGCAGTTCCTTTGCCGCCGGCAATGATAGCTCCGGCGTGCCCCATCCGGCGACCCGGAGGCGCTGTAACTCCGGCAATAAATGCCACTACCGGTTTACTGAATTGTAATTGAATGTATTCTGCCGCTTCTTCTTCCGCAGTTCCACCGATTTCACCGATCATAATCACGGCCTCGGTCTCATTATCTTCTTCAAACAGGGGCAGTAAATCCAGAAACGTACTGCCGATAATCGGATCACCACCAATCCCGATACAGGTCGATTGTCCCAGGCCGAGTTGGGTTACCTGATGAACAGCTTCGTACGTCAGCGTTCCGCTGCGGGAAATAATTCCCACAGACCCCTGTCGATGAATAAATCCCGGCATAATTCCGATCTTTGACTTGCCCGGTGAAATAATGCCCGGACAATTTGGTCCGATCAGGCGCGTTTTTGACTGATTGAGAATGTATTTAACCTTGACCATATCCTGGGTTGGAATGCCTTCGGAAATACAGACCACCAGGTCGAGTTCCGCATCGATAGATTCCAGAATCGCATCGGCGGCAAATCGGGGCGGAACAAACACGACACTTGCGTTTGCTCCGGTTTCATCAACCGCACCTTTTACAGAATTAAAAATCGGCAGCCCATGTTCGGATTTTTGGCCACCTTTCCCGGGCGTGACACCACCAACTACATTCGTTCCGTATTCCAACATTCGGGATGTA
>QNCV01000262.1 GCA_003645845.1 Fidelibacterota bacterium
AAATTTGTGACCACCTAAAAAGCCATTGCGTTGCCGTCACTGCGTAGCCAGGGGCCACGGTTTGCTCGATTTGGGTTGCATGCTCGGCGATTAGCTCGGAGAGGTGAGCCAGGATACAGCGTACTTCTTGTTGTTCCTCGATCTGGAGTGGAGCTCGCGCCAGACGTTGTTCAGTTCGACAACGGACAGAGGCTCGATGAAGATCGTCGCGCCGGAGGCGGATATGTCGTGGACGATGCCTCGGATGCGACCCTCGAAATCGGCTTTGGGGGGCTGACACCAAAACGCCGATCCATAGTCCCGTTTTCTGTGCCCGCGGACTTGCAGGTGGGTGGCAGGCAATCCCAAAATGGGAATAGCTAAAACGGAACAAGATGCCGTTCCTGAAAAGTCGCCGCATGACGGGCGGCATACACCTGCGGCACACTGCCACAGTTGGTGTCGGGATTAGCCTCACTGATGTAGCTATCCGACATCACATTCAACGTCACGCGCCGCCGGTACTCCACCACCAGGCGCGGCGCGTAGTCGCCCTGCCGGCGGGACGTTGTGGCAGCGCTTCACCCCGCCACAACGTCCTGTTTCAACGCTACTGGAGTCTGGCAAATTTCAAAAGGCTTAATAATTTTTACATAGGACGCAGATTAACGCAGGCTACGCACGCCCCCCGCCTCCCCCCCCGCAAGCGGGGGGGCGAGGGGGGGTAACGCTTATCTGCGAAAATCAGCGTTCATCTGCGTCCTGGATAAATTTGCCAGGGTCCAGAACGCTAGTTATTCCGCAGCACCAGCGGCAGATAGATATCGCAACCAGTTTCGGCACTGAACAGACCAAAGCTGCTGAGGTGGCAGACGCGCACTGTCACCATCCTGGCCCCAGTGTCGTAAACATAGCTCGACGCCGGCGTGCAGGTGTTGGCGACGTCGGCCCACTCCGCGCCGGTCCAGTAGCGCAGTCGCAACCCCTTGACGCTGGTGACACCGATCTCCGCCAGGTACTCAGGGTCGTATTCGAGAGTCACCGTCATCCCCCCACCCGTCGCCAGGTCGGCCGAGGTATCCAGGTTGAAGGCTCGCCCGGCGAATACCAGGTCGCCTTGGCTCTGCGTTGGCTCCGGCACGTGGGTGTACGTGAACGTAGTTGTCTCCCCCAGCGCATCTCCCGGGATCTGGATGTTGGCAATCAGGTCGTAGGGGTCGGTGAAGACAATCGTGCCGCCTATGCCCGGCGAAAACGTCCTGACGACAGGCGGCCGGTATAGGCCGGAGAGTTTGCTGCTGGTCCCGGCCTCGAAGTATTCAATAACGCCATAGTTGCGGATGGTACTGAGGGTACGCAACCCCTGCCCCTCGACGATGGGCGCGGGTAGATCTATGCGCCAATTGCCGTTCTCGTCGGCTGTGTCAGAACCGAGATAAACCAGCGCCTCGACGTCGTTGTCGTCATCGTCCAGGTAGACGTCCACCCAGCAGTAGGGACAGTCGTCGCCGTCGTCGCCCGCCACGTAAGAGTTGCTGAAGGTGATGACCCGCGCCGGCTCGAAGAAACGTAGTTCGTCGGGTACCAGGTCGCCAAACTCGATGGCGAGGGTGGTATCCGAGATGACGTTGCCGCGCATCATGTTGGCGTTGTTGCGGATCAAGCCGCTGGGAAGATAGATGCCCTCCATCCCGGCGCCGACGATGGTGTTGGAGAGGACGTAGGCGTAGCGGGCCTTGAGGTCCATCCCGCGGCCGCAGGTCCAGAGGTCGTTCCCGGCAGCGTCGCGGCCAATGCGGTTGTGCTGGATCAGGTTGTCCTGGTACTGCTCGCTCGAGATCACGATGCCGTCCGGCGGAGTCTGAAGCGCGCCGCCCTGCACCAGCAGCCCGACGATGGTGTTGCTAATGACCTGGTTGCGGTCGCCGCGCAGGTTGATGCCCGCGCCACCGAACCAGTTGTCGCTGGCGGCGGTGGGGTCGCAGATATTAGCCGGGTTCACACTCGCTGCGTCAATCGTGCCATCGGCGCGCGTGCCGACGTAGTTGCGCAGGACGTAGTTGTCGTTACTTCCCTGAATATTGATCGCTCCCCCGGTCAGACCGAGGAAGACGTTGTCCTGGAACAGGTTGTTATCCGCATTGGCGGTCAAAGCGATGGCGGCGTCACCGCTGCCCTCATCCGGCTGGGCGAGGTTGCGCAGGTAAACCCCCATCCCATCCACAGTGAGGCCGAACCAGCAATCCTCGACGGTGTTGGTGCCATGGTTGAGTTTGAGGATGTCCTTGAAGCGCTGGAAGGCCAGCCCTCGGATGACGTTGCGCTCGCCGTTGACCACCAGGCCGGTCTTGGTGCCGTCGGCCCCGCGCACGACGATACGCGGCATGTCAGCCCGCAAGCCGCCATAGTCAGGCTGGGTCCAGCCGTCAATGACCACCTGCCCGCTCTTGTTGACGTCGGTGCTGCCCAGCGTGGGCAAGGCGTTGAGTTTAGACGTATCGTAGAGTTGGATGATCCAGGCCCCGGAGGTAGCGTCATAGCCCGTATCGGTGATAGGAATGGCAAAGCGGATTTCGACCGGACGCAGGGCAGGATCTGCTGCGATCAGACTCTCGGCCTCTTCGATGGCCTGCCGCAGGGTGCAGGGCAAGCGGTTAGTCTTGCCGATGACGCCGGGATAGCTGGCATTGTAACAGACGTAGCTCTCGCTGTCGTCTGGATCGGCGGTCGTGGTGACGGTGATGACGGCGTTGTAGCCGGTGGGGCGGGTGGGCGGCGGGCTGTAGGTCACCGCCGGGATGGGCAACGGCGGATCGAAGATCGGCGTGGGCGGATCGACCGGATCCGGTGCGCCGGGCTGCACGTACAACTCCGACAGGCGGACCGTCATCCCGGCGCTGTAGACGCCGCTGGGATGCGTGATCTGCCCATCGGTGATGGTAGTGCTGGCGGTGCGGATGCCCTCAGTGATGAGTAACGGGCGCGGCAGTGTCGCCGTCCAGTTGCCATCCCCATCGGCGACGACAGTCGTCAGCGACTCGAGTGTCTCGGTGACGGTGTCTATCTCGTCCAGGAACAACTCGACAGTGCATCCGGCGCAGGGGCTATCCGGCCCACTGCTGCCGGTCACGGTGCTCCCGGAAAAGGTGATGACCTGAGCAGGATTGAACAGTCTCAAATTGGCGGGCAGCTTTTCGCCAAAGGCAAAGGCCTCGTGGACGCTGTCCTCAATGATATTGTGCTGGACGGTGATATCGTTGAGATCGTAGCCGAACTCGCCGCCGGTGACAAAGATGCCAGCCGTGCCGTGGGCACCGACCACCGTGTTGCTCATCACCTGGATACCGTGTCCGCCAAAGCTGCCGCCGACGTGGATACCATCCCCGCAAACACCGAAAGGCTGTCCGCCCGCGTCCACGCCGAGAACGTTGTAGCGCACCACATGGTCGCGTCCGGTGACCGATAGCGCGTCAATCGGGGTGCTTTCCGGATCGTCGCTGTAGGGCAGCATGCCGACGATGCGGTTGTGTTCAATAGTGTTGCGATGGCCATAGATCTGCACGCCAGCCCCGGCGAACCAGTTGTAGTAGCGAGCGCTGGGATGGCACTTGCGCTCCCAACTGACCTCCGGCACCGTCCCATCAACACGCGTACCCACGGTGTTGCTGATGATCCGGCTATCGTCGCTGCCGACGTTGATGGCGCTGCCCCGGTAGCCCAACAGATGGTTGTTCTGGATCAGGTTGTTGCTGACGTTTTCGGCCAGGACGATGCCGCTCTGCCCGCTCCCGTCCTCCTGCGCCTCCTCCTTGTAAAGATAGATATCGGTGCCGTCGGTCGTCAGCCCGAACCAGTTATCCGCGATGACGTTGTCGCCGCCATTCATCTGGAGACCCAAACGAAACTTTTGGAAGATCAGGCCGCGGATGATGTTCCCGTGGCCGTTGACCACCAGGATATGGCCCTCGCTGGGATTCTCCTGCGGGCCGCGCACGACGATGCGGGGCTGGTCGGGCCGGATGGCGTCGTAATCCGGCTGGCTCCAGCCGTCGATCATCACCTGACCGCTCTTGTTGAAGTCAGTGCTGCCCAGGGTAGGAAGCGGTTCCAATTTTACCGTCTCGGTGATCTGGATGACCCAGACACCTGAGGCTGTATCGTATTGGGTATCAGTGATGGGGATGTCGAATCTGATCAGGATAGGACGAGTGTCGGGATCATCCTTCATCAGTGCGTCCGCCTCCACGATGGCGCGGCGCAGTGTGCAAGG
>QNCV01000263.1 GCA_003645845.1 Fidelibacterota bacterium
AGGATTCTTACCACTTGTCCGACCCGAATTATTGACGACGGACTGATTTCCAATTATCTGGAATTTACGGCACTGTTGGAAAATATTCGCATTTCGAACCGAAGTGGTAATATCAGCAGTGCATTACGAGAAATTCTGTCTGACCCCGATTTATCCGGGGAATTGAACCCGTCAATCTGGATTGCCAGCGATTTTCAGATTTCCGATATTCGTAATCACGGAGCAAGTTTTAAAGAACATTTTCGGAAAATCAATGGTCGTTTGATATGCTTTCCCGTTGAACCTGTTGCGGAAAATGTTTCCATTGCCTCTGTAGCCGTTGCCGGCCAGCTGTTTCAACCAAACCGGATCATTCGGGCGCGTGCACGGATTCGCAATTGGAATCCGGATATGCGGGAAACCCCTGTATCGCTTTATTTGGATGATCAGAAACTTGGTCAGGCCTTGCTGAATGTTCCGGGGAGTGGCGAGTCATTTGTGAACTTTGAGTTTTTACCTTCTGCACCGGGTTTACAGCAGGTCCGGATTCAACTCAGTGACGACCGTCTTCCGATGGACAATCGGCGGTTCTTTTCGCTGAATATTGCAGATCGGATAAATGTCCTCATCGTTACTCGCAAACCGGAGGATGGCCGGGCGATCAACCGGGCTTTAAATGCGCAAAAGTCTTGGAACATTTTGACCCGAATGATTGCGGCTGATCAACTGGCAACCGAAAGTCTCGGGGAATACAGTTTACTGATCTTTTCCAATGTGGATGAATTGTCCGCCGCCGGCCGGACGAGGCTGGATCGTTACCTGGATCTGAATCGCAGTCTGCTGATTTTTCCCGGTGAGGAGTGTAAAATCGAAAGGTTTAACGCTCTTTGGGCTGATAAATACGGTTTTCCCCGCTGGCGGAATATCCGCCGGGCTGAATCGGGGCAATTTCTGGAGTTAGGCGATTTTGATAAAAACCATCCGGTGTTTAACGGATTATTGCGAAACAAGGAAAGAATAGAATATTCTCCGGAATTTTACAGGATTCCGGGATTTAGTTTGGGCAGGAATCAACATGTCCTTGGCAGTTATGATGACGGAACGCCGCTATTGATTGAAACACCTCTGGAAAAGGGCGGGGGAATCCTGATGGCTTCTTCCCCGGTAGCCGGTTGGAGTAATCTGCAACTGACGGGGTATTTTCCGGCTGTCGTTAATCGCCTGGTCATTTACTTATCACAGCGGAATACCGTTCAGCCGGAATTGTTCTGCGGGGATACGCTTTTTCTGTCGCCTGTCCGTCTGAATGTTCAGTCCGATTTGTCGGTGCAGGCACCTGACGGCCGGCGAATTAAAATCGCCGTCGGTGACCGGGATCCGATAGTGTTCGATGATACCGACCTTCCCGGATTTTATGGGATCTATTCCGAGGGCCGGCAGATTCGTGAGTATGCGGTGAATATTCCGGAAAGCGAAACCCGTCCGGGTTTTATGAGTGATGCTGATTTTGAAGCATTGATCAGAGATTTTCCGGCAAAACTGGATGTTTTTAAAATCGGGCAGGAAAGTAAATTGCAACAAATGGAACGCAGCCGGGAATTAAGTAATTGGCTGATTATATTGCTGCTGCTGACGGCATTACTGGAGACCTATATCGGAAGAAATAACCGGGAATTCAGGAGTAAATTGCAGAATGGCTGAGCGGGTTCTGTTGGTGGGGGTAACGACACCGTTTCAAAATCATGCAGTCGTTGATAATCACCTGGTAGAATTAAAGGACCTGGTTCTGACCCTTGGCTACGAGGTTGCCGATCGATTTATTGTCAATCGGAAGCATATCTCACCGGCGCTGTACATTGGCAAAGGGAAGGTGCAGGAGATAAAGCGTCTGATTAGCATGTTAGGAATTCATGAAGTTGTATTCGACGACGACCTCTCACCGACGCAGTTACGCAATCTGGAAAAAGCCCTGAATATCGAAATTCGGGACCGCAGCGGTATCATTCTGGAGATTTTTGCCAATCACGCCCGGACAAAGGAGGCGAAAACCCAGGTGGAACTGGCCTCATTGGAATATTTACTGCCTCGCCTGACGCGGCGCTGGACGCATCTGGAGCGACAGATCGGAGGAATCGGTGTCCGCAGCGGCGCCGGGGAGACCCAGATCGAAGTGGACCGGCGTCTGATCCGTACCAGAATATCAAAATTGAAAAAAGAACTCAATAAAATCGACCGGGAACGTGAAACTCAACGCAAAGGGCGTAACAGTTTTTTCCGGGTTGCCTTGGTTGGTTATACCAATGCCGGAAAATCCACTATCATGAATATACTGACAAAATCCGACGTACTGATTGAGGACAAGCTCTTCGCCACCCTCGATACCACCGTCAGGCAGTGGAAAATTGACAAATATCATCATGTCCTGCTCAGTGATACGGTGGGGTTTATCCGCAAACTGCCGCCGAACCTTGTGGCGTCTTTCCGCAGCACACTGCAGGAAGCCCGGGACGCTGACCTGATCCTGAAAGTCATCGATATCAGTAATCCCAACTGCACCGATCATCTCGATACGGTCAATGAAATCCTGATCGAACTGGGACTATTCACGATTCCCTCGCTGACAGTCTTTAATAAAATCGACGGAATGGATACGGATCTTTTCAGCCAGGTAAAACGCGATCATCCCGACGGCATTTATATATCGGCGCTGAAACATCTGAAAATTGATGATTTGCGAAGCGCTATCCTGGGCAAATTACGGTCGGAAGAACTGACTCTGGACATTACGGTACCCCTGGCCAACAGTAAGGCAATCGCCATATTGCGGGACAACAGCATGATTGTGGAACAGCAGTACCTGGACGGCAGTGTGACGTTTAAATGCCTCTGCTACCGGCGGGTCTGGAACTGGCTCCGGCAGCGCCTGGCCGATGAGATTGACGTGCTAAACGATTGACAAACCGTTTCGTATAAACTAAATTCATTTTAACATATCAGTAAAATCGGGAACAATCCTATGACGATTGTTTGCAGAAAACCGACAGAATTAAATATCCAGCGGTCAATAAAGAAAATACCCACCGGGATAGTTTTTTACGGTTACAGGTGATCAATCAATGTCTGATAAAAAAGATGATGGTGATGAAGTGAAAAAAGCTTTTATTTTATCAGTTCTTCTACTTTTATTCCTTTTCAATGCCTGTGATAAAGAGATAACAAAACCGGCAGACAGAAACCTGTTGCTGGATAATTATGATTACATCCTGCCGGATTACTTTGTCACCGCGATCGCTTTTGACAGCCGGGGAACGGCCTGGATCGGTACATTCAAACAGGGCATTATAAAGTACAACGGCAGCGCGACTTACTATGATTCAGATAACTCAAATCTGCCGGATAGTATTGTAGTGCGGGATATCGCTGTGGATAAGAATAATGTTGTCTGGATTGGCTCCGATGCCGGGTTGATAAAATACAGTGAGGATCGTTTCACCGTTTATGATACCGCTAATTCTCCCCTTGCAGAAAATGTTGTCTGGTCCATTGCGGTGGATGCGGACAATGTCCTCTGGCTGGCATCCTGTCGTTTCAGGCAGGGCGGACTGATGACGTTTGACGGGCTGAACTGGACATTGTACACGCCGGATAATTCAGAAATGCCGGCGAATGGGATACAATCAATAACCATCGATAGTCAGAATAGGATATGGTTAACTGCTGGTAATGCCGGATGTGTCGTGAGAATATCGAATAATGCCTGGACCATATTTGGTGAAGAAGAAATTGGTTTCCGACCGTATTATCCCTGGGATATCGCTGTGGATGGTGAAGATGCCGTTTATGTAACGATTGATTACAGACTTTCAAGTTTAGCGGATATGACACGCCCAAATTTGATTAAGTATAATGGTAAAAACTGGACCGTTATCAATCCGGTCGATGAAAATGGCGAATCCCTGGGTTATGTAGAATGTGTATGTTGCGATCTGGACGGAAAAGTCTGGGTGTCGGTTTATGGAGGACAGTACTGGGGACTTGCAGTGTATGATGGAAATATCTGGAAATACAATGACGGAGACGGTCTCTTTGGCAGTATTTTTGAAATCGCTGCTGACCAGGAAAACACCATGTGGATCGGGACGGGGAGTGGGATTTATTTGATTGAACAATAGTGGTTCACAAAGGGAAAAACATAATAATAGTGAGCATTAATATGGCCCGTGAATTAATTCGCGGGTTTCTTGATTTCATCTTGACATTC
>QNCV01000264.1 GCA_003645845.1 Fidelibacterota bacterium
CACCGCGGCACGCTGATCCGCGATTACTAGCGATTCCGACTTCATGGAGTCGAGTTGCAGACTCCAATCCGAACTGAGACCGGTTTTAAGGGATTAGCTCCGCCTCGCGACTTCGCAAACCCGTTGTACCGACCATTGTAACACGTGTGTAGCCCTGGACGTAAGGGACATACTGACTTGACGTCATCCCCACCTTCCTCCGAGTTGTTCTCGGCAGTCCTTTTAGAGTGCCCAGCATAACCTGATGGCAACTAAAAGCAGGGGTTGCGCTCGTTGCCGGACTTAACCGAACATCTCACGACACGAGCTGACGACAGCCATGCACCACCTGTATAGCTGTTTATGACCGAAGTCATAAAGGCAACTGATTTCTCAGAAGTTTCAACTATATGTCAAGCCCAGGTAAGGTTCTTCGCGTTGCATCGAATTAAACCACATGTTCCACCGCTTGTGCGGGCCCCCGTCAATTCCTTTGAGTTTCAATCTTGCGATCGTAGTCCCCAGGCGGGATACTTAACGCGTTAACTACGGCACCAGATGGGTCGACCATCTAACACCAAGTATCCATCGTTTACGGCGTGGACTACCAGGGTATCTAATCCTGTTCGCTCCCCACGCTTTCGCACATGAGCGTCAGTTTCAGGCTAGGAAGCCGCCTTCGCCACCGGTGTTCTTCCTGATATCTACGCATTTCACCGCTACACCAGGAATTCCGCTTCCCTCTCCCGAACTCAATCCTTGCAGTTTCTCTGGCAGTTCTTCCGTTAAGCAGAAGTATTTCACCAGAGACTTGCAAAGCCGCCTACGTGCCCTTTACGCCCAGTGATTCCGGACAACGCTAGCTCCCCCCGTATTACCGCGGCTGCTGGCACGGAGTTAGCCGGAGCTTTCTCACGAGATACCGTCAAAATCCGATAATATTCTCATCGGACATGTTCTTCTCTCGCGACAGACCTTTACACTCCTCGAAGCTTCAATCGGTCACGCGGCGTTGCTGCGTCAGGCTTTCGCCCATTGCGCAAAATTCCTCACTGCTGCCTCCCGTAGGAGTCTGGGCCGTATCTCAGTCCCAATGTGGCTGATCATCCTCTCAGACCAGCTACTGATCGTCGCCTTGGTAGGCCATTACCCTACCAACAAGCTAATCAGACGCAGGCTCATCTTCAAGCGATAGGTCCGAAGATCCCCATCTTTCATCCCGATATAAACTACCGGGGCTTCATTCGGTATTAGCGCCGATTTCCCGACGTTATCCCAATCTCGAAGGCAGATTACCTACGTGTTACTCACCCGTTCGCCAGTATACTTATCCTCCGAAGAAGACTTTCCCCTAGACTTGCATGTGTTAAGCACGCCGCCAGCGTTCGTCCTGAGCCAGGATCAAACTCTCCGTTGTATTATATAAATTGCTCAATTGCTCGGGGTTATTTAAAACCCTACATCATCACTGTCTTTCGCACTTTCTCCATGTCAAAAATCTTCGATCTATAGAACAATTTCCCTCGTCGGAAACCGCTCATAAAATCCATTCTCAATTAGCAGGGCGAAGTTAATATAAAAAGAAACACTGCGCAAGACTTTTTTGCAAAATAAATAAAAAAATTTCTTAATAAGGCTTGAACAGACGCAACTGATCCGACAACCGATAAACATCCATAAGACGAAGCAGATTTCTACACATGATCCGTTCCTGGTAGCGCTGTACCGCATCATGAGTCGCGTACATACTTAAACCGTAATAGATCAATGTACCGGTGGCGGAATAATAGTAGAGCGACGGTTGATTTTTCAGAGCATAAATGGCAACCTTTAGCAAACCATAAAACCCAATCGATGTCAGAATACCTTCCTTATATTCCTCAACCAGTATCCGCCCGGTTCCGGGCCACAGGGCGGATAATGCATAGGCGCCATATCGACGCGGCCAGTCCAAATGGGCTCTGCTGAAACGCAGATTTTTATATTCAGGAATGATTTCCGTCGAATAACCTCGTGTATTGAACCGGGCGACCAGTGTGTCCGCTTCCGAGATATCACCCTTTCGAACATTGCAGTAAATTTCAACCAGCCGAAAGGGCTCTTCCGGCTGCCGCCGGGCATACTCCAGCGCCTGGTCATATTTCTGCCACTGATAATAAAGCAGCGCCAACCTTAGACGAACCTCAAGATTATATTTGGTCTGCGGGTATTTTTCAATCGCTTCCTGTAAATGCTGTTCAGCCAGTTTGAAATTACCACTCTCCTGATACACGGATGCCAGCCGGATTTTCACCGCCGGAACCAGACTGTCATCTGGAAAACGATACAGAAATTCATAGTACTGCAGAATTGCATTTTTGAAATCACCACTTTCGGCATAATGATCGGCAACCTGAAGAATATTGGCCTTTAGATCATCGTTCTGAAATTGAACCTCCTGTGCCCAAAGAGCGGAACAAATCATTCCCGGCAGAACAATACTCCGAAAAAGTGCGCTGTGAAGTCTTCGAATAGGCATTGCCAATCTCTTTTCAGCGCAGTAAAAGCATTTTTCCGCAGGCGATTTTAGAATCGGCTTTCAACCGATAAAAATAGACACCGGATGGCAGCAAATTTCCCGTTCTCGTCCGGGCTGTCCATTTAAACGAATAATCCCCCGGTATCATCTGTTTATGCAGAATCTCATCCACCTGTTCGCCGCGTACATTAAAAATTGTCAGGGAAACATTTGCGTTTTTTAAAAGCTGGAACCGGATGTTTGTGCTCGGGTTAAAGGGATTCGGGAAATTCGGTTCCAGCCGGAAAGTCGAAATCCTATTGACCATTATATCATTATCGATGGCATTTATATTCGAATCGAGCCGGGTGGTATTTTCATTCAGCCAGTGCAGGGTACTGTCCAGCAGACTGTTAAATTCAGCCGTATCGGCAGCAAATTCGATTGGAAATAAAAACGTCGCCGTGCGGAATTTTTCGGCCTCCCGGCAAACCGCCATTCCATTATCGGAATCTTTCCCCTTCAGGACTCCGTATGCATCGTAGGTAGGTTCAATAAAATCCGCCCAGTTCTCAATCGCTGAATCACCGATCTGGTACTCAAGCGGGCCATAGGCGATACTGTCAGTAGAGAAATCCGAAGTCACCGGATTACCGGCAACACTGATCAGCAGGGTATCGGCATCACCACCGGCTTTGGTGAAATCATCATCAGGATCGCCGGTATAATCCTCAATTCCAAGATAATCATAGGCGAAATCTCCCACATCAAAACGATCGGTTCCTATCAAATCCCAGTGATACAGATAATCCATATCCACCAGCATCAGATTGCCGCCGCTTTCCAGGAATCCGGCAATATCGTAAATATCCTGATCGTCGATATCGGTCACCGGCAGAATCATATCCTTGCCATCGAGCACCAGCAGAGTCAAAAATCCGGAATAATAAATAACCGTCGTATCGATACCGTTGTGATCGGCCACATTCCAGTAAAAATAATCGTATCCCCGCCGGTTCAACGCTTCCCGGTATCGCTCTCCGGATCCCAGCGTCGAGTCATCAATCAGTAAAATCGTGGCGTTCTCCGGCGGTTCTACACACACAAAGGATTTTTCTTCAGACCGCTGCCTCATCCCGGTGGAATCTTCGGCCCAGACATAATAATAAAGGGTATCGCCGTATTGGTAATCCAGATCGGCATAGAAGTAATTGTCGCCATCATCAAGCATATCCAATGTCACCGGCTGCCCGTATTTTCCCACCGTAGTGGTCAGATGCACAGTAAACCCATCTCCTTCCAGTTCAACGACTTCAGCCCAAATGGTCCGGCTTTTTGAAAAAGTATCACAGAGATCGGGAAGTCTGGAAATTATCGGCGGAATCGATTGATAGACCACCTCGATCTGCATCATGTGGGCAAACCAATTATCGGTGCCCGGTTGGACATCGCAATACCATTTCCCGGGACTCTGGGATTGAAGAGTGGTAAAACTGCGGCAGTCACCTTCAGACCATGGATAGTGATATGTGTTATCCTGCAAAATTTTTGGATGTCCCGTATCATCCAACCGATAACCAACCCAAATATCCAAATGCGACGAGTCTATCTCTATCACAGAGGCGCCCCTCTCGAGAGACAGATCATAGGTGTTCCAGAGGAGGCTGTCAGGGGTTTGCCGACTCATATTCAGTTGCGGACAATAATGGGGTGCTGCGGTATCCGGCATAAGTTGCGTCACGCCTGACTCTCCCGGAAACAG
>QNCV01000265.1 GCA_003645845.1 Fidelibacterota bacterium
CACGATTCAGGTTATACGGGTAAGGGTGTCCGGATTTGCATCATTGACACCGGATTTTTGAAAGACCACGAGATTTTTTCGCAAATTATTAACGATAAGCGTCTGATTGCCGAGAAAGACTTTATTTACAATGACGATAACGTTCAGGACGACAGGGCGGGCGACACGAAATTCTCCCGTCAACCCGATCACGGCACATCGGTCTGGAGCGTGATTGGCGGTTATAAACCGGGAGTCCTGATCGGTGCGGCTTACGGCGCAGAGTTTTTATTGGCAAAAACGGAAGAGTATTCCGTAGAGAGCACCTTAGAAGAGGATCGGTTCATCGCCGCCGTGGAGTGGGCCGACGAAAAGGGGGCTGATATTATCAGCTCGTCCCTTGCCTATCGTGACTTTGATGACCCGTCGAAAGATCATTCCTTCGAAGACCTCGATGGCAAGACCACCAATATTGCGAAATCCGTGAACTGGGCATTTGAGCGGGGCATCCTGCCGGTGATCTGTGCCGGCAATGAAAACAAAAATTTTGACGACGGCGGTCTGATGACCCCTTCCGACGCCATCGGCGCATTGACCGTAGGGGCGGTCAATGGTGACAAAATAATCGCCGGCTTCAGTTCACATGGTCCCACGGCCGACGGACGAATCAAGCCCGACCTGTGTGCGCTTGGTGTCAATGTGCTGGTGGCCAAATATTTCTCAACCGATTCGTACGGATACTCCAGCGGAACATCTTTTTCTACGCCGTTGATCGCCGGGTCTGCCGCACTTCTCATGGAAAAACATCCCTTTTATCCACCTATAAAAATTGTTGAATTGCTTAAATCTTATGCTAATCACTCCGAGAATCCCAGTGACGAATACGGCTGGGGAATACCCGATGTCCGGCTCTCCATGTTCGCCGCCGACTCGACGCTGTTCCCCGATTGGGAACCGACCCTGAATAAAATCTATGCTGTTCCGAATCCGGCAAATACCGACCTGACCTTCCGTTTTCGATGGACAAATATTCTACCTTCAGAAAAATCGACTTCCATTAACGTTTACAATGTTCTGGGGGAGCTTGTTTGGAGCAGTGAAATCCGTGCAGAGATCGCGGGAACAGAGGAAGCCGTGTTCTGGAGTTTGAAAAACGGTGACGGAAAATATGTTCCTACGGGTGTATATCTTGTGACATTAAAAGACGGAAATACTATCCTTCGCGGCAAATGTTTGATAATCCGTTAAATAAAAGAAATGAGCATGAATGACTGACAACCATCCGGACATACTGTGGTCTAAAAAAGGAAAACATTGAATGGATCAGCAGGAAAGAGAAATAATTGAACGAATTAAAAATGGTGACGAAATGGCATTCCAGCAGATCATGAACAGGTACGGAGAAAGGGTTATGGGACTGGCATTTCACTTCACCAAAAATTATCAGGACGCAGAAGACCTGTATCAGGAAACATTCATAAAGATCTACCGCAACATTGATTCCTTCCGGTTCGAAAGCGAGTTCTTTACCTGGGTTTACCGGATTCTGGCCAATCAGGCCTTCAACTATTATCGGAAAGCCAAGCGCATGACCGTTGTCGATCCCGGTGAAGACGACTACCTCTGGGAAACGATCCCGGCAGATGAAAACAGTGAAGCCGATCAGGCTACTCTGAACACCTCGCTGAGAGAAGAGATTGATCGTGCTCTTTTGCAGCTATCTTCCCGGCAGCGGGTGGTGTTCATTCTGAAGCACTACGAAGGAAAAAAGATCAAAGACATTGCAGCCATTCTGGATTGTACCGAAGGAACCGTTAAACGGTATCTTTTCAGAGCAACGCGTAAGCTCCAAACCATTTTGGTGAAAGCATAAGGGATATTAATATGAGCGCACACAAAATATTTAAAGACATGTTACTGCTCTATTTCTATGATGAATTAAACGAGCGGGACCGGAAAATATTCGAAGACCATCTGGCTCAATGTAACGAATGCGCGGCAGAAATCAATCGTTTAAATGCCATGAAATCGTCTCTGGCAAATACCACTCATGCAGTTCCGACAGCTGCATTGGTCGAACGTGCCAATGAAAAAGTCATAAGCGCTATTCGACAAACAAAAAAACGGAAGTTAAAGTGGACCCTGACCGGGTTTATGGATGAGCTGCAAGAAACAATGGCCAGGTTTTTCATGCGTCCACAATACCAATTACTCGCCATCGGAGCAACCTTTGTGATCGGCATATTCGTCGGGAAACTATGGTTAAGCAGCGGGTTGCGTCATGACCCCGATATGCTGGCCAACTTTGTTAACTACCAGGTTGCCTTGACCGATACCGAGAAAGACCAGTTTCAGAAAGCCCTTGCCAATTATCTTCTTCAATCCGGCGGGATTGAGGTCGCCGATCTGGTCCAGAGTCCTTCGGATGATAACGGTGATGGAATGGTGGAAGTGAACATCCGGGTCGATAAAGATATTGCCGTAAAGGGCGGTCTGGACGATCCGACAATCCTGAATATGTTGCAATACTCGGCGCTCCACGACAATGATCGCACCAGAAGAATGCGGGCCGTTAAACTTTTATCGAAAACGCCACAGAATCCCAACAACGAATCAACAATGATTGCAGTCCTGATGAAAGACAGCGATCGGGAAATCCGGCGTCTGGCCATGAGTGTTTTAAATGATTATTCAATCAATCCTCAAATAATGGATGCCTATAAAACAATCGCTTTGCGCGACAGCAGCAAGGAAATCAGAGCCGGGGCTATAGAACAACTGTACAAAAACGCCGATGAAACCGTTATTCCGATACTGGCCCTGGTAGCCTCAAATGATACCGCAACAGAGTTGCGCGACACAGCTAAAAAATACCTTGATAAAATTGTCGGCAATAAATAAATCGCAGGTGTCAATTATGAAGACAGAATATATCATTTTTCTCAGCACATTATTGAGCGTGTCACTGTCGGCACAGAAGATTGAATTTGACGGAATGCGCTATCGCGGTGAAGTCATCAAAGAATACAATGTCTCCGAAAAGGGTTCGTTGGTCATGGATAACATCCGGGGCGACGTTCAAATTACCGGAGAAGCCCGCAATACAATTCAGGTAAGGGAAAAATTTAGTATCAATGCTTATTCGGAATCCGATGCGGAAAAAATTTACAATGACTACCGGGCCAAGTACATTCTGAAGGGCAACAGTCTGACCATTGAAGGTCAGGATTATTCTCGCCGATATCAAAGCGATTTTACAATACGGGTGCCAAGTAATTTTAACCTGAACGTCAGCAGCACCGGCGGTGATATTATTACAGAGACCGTTACCGGCGATGTTCGCTTAAAGACCTCCGGCGGGGATGTTGATATCCTGCAGGTTTATGGTAATCTTGTAGTAAAAACTTCGGGTGGCGACATCAGCATCCGCAAAGCGAATGCGGATATTGAGGCTGTTACTTCCGGTGGTGAAGTGACCCTGGAGCAGATTTCAGGGGAACTCTTTTCAAAAACATCGGGCGGGGATATTTCACTGCAACAGTTTAGCGGTAACGGTGAAATCCGAACGTCGGGCGGGGATATTTATATCGCCCGCGTTAAAGGTAAGCGTCTGGTGGGACATACTTCCGGCGGGGATATTGGCGCCGATGATGTCCGGTCTGATGTTGATCTGACTACTTCGGGCGGAGACATTTCAATCGGGCGGGTCTCTGCAAATGCGCTTCTGCACACCTCCGGCGGAAGTATAGATATCAAGGAAATCAACGGACATCTTGATGCCAGCGCTTCGGGTGGTGACATTGACATTCGAAAAGTCGATGGGGCCTGTATCCTCAGTACCTCCGGCGGAGATATAAGTGTCGATCTGGCCGGGGACAAGCTGGATGCGAAAACTTCCGGCGGCGATATCTATTTGTCTAAAGTCTATGGCGCCATCCGTGCTCATACATCGGGAGGAGATATTGAAGTGCGGAAAGAATTGGTTAAATCCATCAAAGATAACTCGGTGAATCTGTCCACCTCCGGAGGAGACATTTTTTTGAATCTTCCTGACAATATTAAGGCAAATGTGTTTGCTCAGATTACTGTATACAACCGTTGGGACAACAGCGAGATTCGATCGGATTTTCCCCTGGAAATCACGAAAGAAAAAAGGGGTTCCAAACTGATCATTACCGGCCGGGGCGCCATTAATGGCGGCGGTGACGATGTCATTTTAAAAACAAG
>QNCV01000266.1 GCA_003645845.1 Fidelibacterota bacterium
CAGATGTCAGATCAATTGAGCTAATCGACAGGGAAGCCGCCGCAGCGCTCTCCAGTGCAATACTCAAGGTGTTGGAAGCCTCTTCACCAACCTGGAAATCCCCGCTATAGCCGCCATCAATCAACGAGTCACCGTTAAATGTGGTCTCGGATACAATGTCACCGATTTCCGATATAAGCGCATCAACCTGTGTGTCAATCGCTGACCGCTGGGTTGCATTCAAAGACTGGTCGGCTGCCTGGGTTGCTTTTTCCTTGATCACCTGGAGAATGTCCATAATGTTCTGATATCCACTTTCGGCTACACTTAAGATGCTCTTGGCATTTGTAACATTGGAAAGAGCCACCTCCAAACCACGGCTACGACTTTCCAGACCGCGGGCCAGCTGATAACCGGCCGGATCATCTTCTGTGGAAGTGATTTTTTTACCGGTTGCCAGACGATCCTGAACCGCACCCAGTTCTTCATTGATCTTTGACATTGAGGCAAATGCTCTCATGGCATCGACGTTCGTTGCAATCTGTGTTAAACTCATCTTACACTCCTTTGTGATTTTTGAGCATCCCTGCTCGGTTTACGACGTCAATTCCTTCAACAAGTACCAACCGCGTCGCCTAATCAATACTCGCAATTTCAAATAACTCTACTGCTATTATCGTCCAATTCTTAAAGAGATTCAGGATTCCATTGATTTCTCCATTCCTGAAAAAAAAACAAAAAAAGATTTACTACTTATCAGTGAAAAAGAAGAGTTTTTTAGAAATATCGGCAGATTTATGTAACAAACAATAAAATTCAACAATATCCTTGAAAATCACCGGATTATATGACTATGAGTGAATAACAGGGAATAATATATCTGTTATTATTATGTGGAAGAAATTAATTGCTTGAGAGAAAGGCTAACCTGTTCAAACAGACTATCCCAATCCCCGGGTTTGGTTTGACGAAAGATGCGCATCGAAGGGTACCAGGGACTGTCGCTACGATCTAAAAACCAGCGCCAATCAGAATTAAATGGCAGTAAAAGCCATGTGGGAACCGCCAGTGCACCTGCCAGGTGAGCCACAGCGGTATCAACGCTGATTACCAGATTCAAATTCTGCATTACCACAGCAGTATCGGTAAAACTTTGAAGTCGATTGCTGAGATCATGAATTTGGTAATTAATTGCCATGTCCTTTACTTCCGTACTGCGCGGACCTTTTTGCAGACTATAAAATGATATTCCCGGAATACCCATTAAACCTGTAAAATATTTAAGAGGACAACTCCGATTGTGATCGTTTGCGTGGCGCGGATTCCCGGCCCAAACGATTCCGACCTTAAATTCAGATTCATTCCAATCGATATCAGATGTCAGTTCTGAGTCAGCTTCTGTGGGCGGGGAAAGATACGGACATCGGTTTGGGATATCCGAATCTGTCGGGTAGAGCGCCCGGGGCAAACTCAGCAGCGGAATATGCAAATCAAACTTTGCCGACTCCTCGCCGGGTGAAATAACTTTATCGACGTTAATCGAATGTGAAATCAAACGATGAATAGTGGCCGGTACTTCAAGAATTATTCTTCCAACCCTGTTTCTGACCCTTTCAACGTATCTTACAAACTGAATCGCATCTCCTACACCCTGCTCTGCCCAGATTAATAATGTCTTTTCGGGTTGCTCGCCGCCATCCCAGAGAGGCTGAGTATAATTCCTCTGAACTGATTGGAAATCTTTGGTCTGCCAACGCCATTCATATTCACGCCACCCGTCTTTAAAATTACCACTGATCAACCAGATAAGCGCCCTGTGCCAATGCGCAGGAATGTAATCCGGTTGAATTTGAATTGCTTTCTCGGTATAAAACAACGCCTTATCGATGTCTCGACCGGCAAGAAATACATCGCCCAGATTAGTCAAAGTTATAACATCGTCGGATTTTATCCGTAAGGCTTTTTGGAAACACGCAATTGCTTTCCGGTAATAACCCAATTCTTTATAGATACTTCCCAGACTGTTTAATACACTGCAATTTTCAGGTTGAAGAGAAACAGCCTTAAGTGCATAATCCAAACTTAGATCCCATTGCCCGGTATTTCGCATTAAACAACTGAGATTGTTATACGCTTCCCAATATTCAGGTTGATAATGAACAGCCATTTGATAACACTGAATCGCGCCCTCGACATTCTCCATTTTTTGCAGCGCAACTCCGGTCGCAAAATAGAGAACAGGATTATCCGATTGTCTTGATAATGCCTGATAATAACTATCCAACGCTTTCATCTGTTGATTGGTTTGATCAAACACTTTCCCTAAATAAAACCACGCATTTGTATAATCGGGATTCAAATTAACGACAGTTTTAAAGCATTGAATAGCCTTGTCAAAGTCATTTTCCTTCAGCGCTATCTTTCCCAGAAAATAATGTGCCTGCACATTCTTATCTTCATAATTCAGAACCGCCTGACAAAAACGAGTTGCCTCGGCGGTTTTACCTTCGGCAATACAAAGGGCAGCTTTTTTCAGTAAATCATCTGTATTAATTGTCATAGCTCCGGTAAATAAAGTTTATCGTTTTTTTTAAGTACACTAAGAGCAAGTTAATCTAAACTTTTCATTTTTCATAAAATCGTATCACATCCGAAATATAAATCAATCACTCTTAACACACCAGTAACAAAGAGCCCCGGTATATCGGGGCTCTTTGTGCCGTCACAGAACTGTTTTTCATTGTTTCTCGATATCACTACTCACTATATTATTATATTTACTAATATTTAAAGATGTATCTTTGGGTACTATGAATGTAACATCTTCTCTTTTTAATGGTAAAATGGTTTTTTTGGGATTTAGCGCCTTTGCATATTCCATGACTGTTCTACGTTTACCACCGATATGTACCACTCCATATATTTCTTTATCGATTATCTTGATGATTTTCCCAGCAATTGATTCAACACTTTCTCGGCTTGTAAATTGATCAACAAATGCTTTTTCAAAAGGAAATATATTAGGTCCGAATGAGGTCCTTATTATCAATGATTTGTCATACAATCTGACAGCGCACTCACCACCTAATTTCGACCACGCATATTTATTAACAGGGTGAACCGGATCTTCTTCAGAATAATTTCCTTTTGATCCGTCAAATACATAATCAGTTGATATATAAATGAGATCAATTTGATTTTCAGCGCATAGTTTTACGACATTTGACGTCCCGATTATATTTACATCAATAGCTTTAATTGGCTCTTTGTCTATTTTAGGCGGAGAGGTAAACGCTGCAGCATGAATAATTTTTTTAATTTTTTTATTTGAAATATAATCAGACATCATTTCATATTTACAGATATTGAATTCTTCAACATCTGTAAATATTGCTTTTGGGATTATCTTTTTAAATTCAGTACCTAATAATCCATTACTTCCGGTACATAATATTTTCTCTTCATGATTCATATAATTTTTCCTATTATTTTGTTAAACTATATTTAAAATATTTACTATACTGACTGTTTTTCCAATCATTAACAGAGTAGCCATTTCTGTCTTTTTCAGTCATCAACGGGTTATTATTCACTATTTTAAAAAATATTTTTTCTAACTTTTCATCACATAAGGTCCAGTCTATATCCGATGAAAGCGGAGAAATACCGGCTTCATTTCCAGGACTATATTCACCGGTGCAAAAATATTCTATAATTGTATCTTTTAAGAAAATGTTGCCGTGGGCAAATCCGGGCGGTATCCAAATCCATTCACCCATACCATCTTTATACTCACAAGGCATATCATATAGTATTATTTTGCCAAAATAGGGCGATCCTATTCTGATATCCAATATCATATCAATCATGTGACCATGTACTGTTCTAACTAATTTTCCCATATATGGATTCCATTGAAAATGCAACCCTCTGACAGTATTTTTTCTGGAATAGCTTTCATTGCTTTGCACAAAGTGATTATTCAGTTTTGAAAATGTTTCAATATTCCGGAAATCACTATCTCTATAATGCTCAGTAAAATAACCTCTATGGTCAACAAATCTAGAAAATGTGATAGTTTTAATATCTGCTATAGCAAGAGAACGAGTATTAATTATTTTCAAACCATACCTCCATTCATATTTTCAAATTTTTAAATATCTTAATGTTGTAGTATTCAAGATTGTCGAAATCTTTGAATTTATCATAATTTTTTTCAAAA
>QNCV01000267.1 GCA_003645845.1 Fidelibacterota bacterium
CATTGTCATTGAAGACTCAATCAATGGTATAAATTCTGCTGAAAATGCCGGTACAACGACGATTGCCTTAAAAGGCAAATGTAAACCCGCCAGGTTTGAAAACGCAGATTACACCGTTTCAAATTACTCTGAGATTGCAGCACTAATCGATAACATTAATCAAGCCGGAATGTCTAAATAATGCTTGCTTTTGGTCTGTAAACGGGAGATATTACCGACCGGCTGAAGATTTGCTTAAACGTTTTTTTACCTTATGAGATTTCTGAAAAATATAAAACGCGATTTCTATCCTCAATTTAATATCCTTTTAGGTTACCTTAAATATTATATCGATTGCACAAGCAACCACCACGATACATTTGATCTGTTTCGAATGTATCCAAACATATCAACACGAAAGAGTACGTAATGACAAAAACCAAACACTGGATTGACCTGGTAAGAATAGATCCGCTGCCCGCCCTGCTCAGA
This sequence comes from Fidelibacterota bacterium, assembly GCA_003645845.1. Taxonomy (GTDB): domain Bacteria; phylum Fidelibacterota; class UBA2242; order UBA2242; family UBA2242; genus B118-G9. The sequence goes on from QNCV01000267.1 coordinate 472, forward strand.
AAAGCGCCATTACCCATTCGATATCAGGCTGCACGGCGCTTCAATACACAAAACCATGAAATGCTTGAACGCCTGAGTTACGAGATGACACAATACAAACCCCGCAGGCAACTGCTGGAATCACAGTCCGATGACGGCTCCTGGAAGATAGAAAAAAAATACAAAATCGAAGAACGTAACCGGGCAATGGCTTTTCTGCTGCAATTAAAGAACATGACCCAGCTTCACGATTTCGGCTGTTCAAAAGAAATGACGCAGGTCCAGAAAGGGGTTATCGCCCTTTTAAAAACGCAAAAACCCGATGGAAAATTTCCACTGCTCCTGCACCATCACGGCTATGCCCTCTGGCTGCTGGCACAGTATAAACTAATAGGCAATCCCTTTGTTGAAAAAGGGTACCGCTGGTTGGCAAAACGCCAACGGTCTGACGGAGGTTGGATTTCGCCGTCGATGATTCCCACCGGTGTCTCTTTAAAAACCACCAAAAGCGGTATTTGGACAACCCTGTTTGTTTTTCAGGCCTTCAGCGTTCATTCCCGGCTGAGACATTCGGACACCTGTCAAAAAGCTTCCGAATTTGTCCTCGAAAATTTCCTTGCCCAAAACCATACCACACTGTTTCCTAAAAAAGACGCCTGGAATTATCTATACACCGATTATACTGATAACGGTTTATTCAGAGGAGGAACCTTGCGATTCATCGAAGCCCTGGCTCCCTTTGCAGAATTACATAGTCATCCAAATTTTAAGAAAGCCGTCAACTGGATGCTGAACCAACAATTAGATAACGGTCTATTCCCGGCGATAGCGGGGAAATCAAAAGAGGGAGATTATGCTGTAACCCTTCGTTTTTTAACAGCTCTGAAGGAAATGGACAAAGCGGAAAATTGATGATTATATAAAAGGTATCTAAATTCTGATTGAAGAGATAATTGAATATCATTTAGAGGAGAATAAATGACTGAAGATATAAAATTACCGGAAAATGAAGAAGAGAATCAGCCCGTTCAGGGAGTTCCGGAAATTCTGCCGATAATGGCCCTGCGCAATACTGTTCTGTTTCCTCAGCAGGTAATTCCAATTTACATTGGCCGGGAGCGCTCGTTGAAGCTGATCGAAGACCTCCCCGAAAGCAAACGCCGGATTGTCGTTGTCGCTCAAAAGGACGGCTCGATTGAATTACCGGATAAAGAGGATTTATACAAATGGGGCACCGTTGCTCAGGTCCTGAAAATATTTAACATGCCCGACGGCAGTAAAAGTGCGATTGTTCAGGGCATGGAGCGGGCCAAAATCCAATCCTATATTCAACATGAGCCCTATTTCAAGGGCGCTGTTCTGAAGGTTCAGGAGTCCTATGAACCGGGGATAGAGATCGATGCCCTGGTTGCAAACCTGCGCCAAATCTATGCTAAACTGATTAAAGTCGCCCCTTATCTGACCGAAGAACACACAACTGTTCTGTCCAATATCCAGCATCCCGGACGTCTTGTTGACAGGGCAATTCAGCTGCTGAATGTACCGGTTGCCGAAAAGCAGGAAATCCTGGAGCAGCTGAATATCAGAAAGCGGCTGGAGCGTTCGACAATCATAATAAATAAGGAAATCCAGCGCATAGAGCTGGGCGAGATGATTCAATCGGAAGTTCAGGATGAGATTTCCAAGACCCAGCGGGAGTACTTTCTGCGGGAGCAGATGAAAACCATCAAAAAGGAGCTGGGCGAAGACGAAAGCACGATGGAAATCAAAGAGATAGAAGAAAAAATCAGCAAATCCAAGATGACCGAAGAGGCCCGGAAAGTTGCTGAAAAGGAATTGGATCGGCTCCAGAAAATCCCGCCGGCATCGCCGGAGTACACCGTTTCCCGCACCTATCTCGACTGGTTGGTGGAATTGCCCTGGAATACATTCACTGAAGACAATGTAGATATCAAAAAAGCAAAGAACATTCTTGATGAAGACCACTATGGTCTCGACAAAATCAAAGATCGGGTCATCGAATACCTGGCGGTACGTAAGTTGAAAGAACAGGTTGAAAAAGACAGCGCTGTCAAAGGCCCGATTCTCTGTTTCGTAGGTCCTCCCGGGGTTGGTAAAACATCCATGGGCAAATCCATTGCCCGGGCTATGGGACGCAAATTCGTCCGCATCTCTCTGGGTGGCGTTCGTGATGAAGCCGAAATTCGTGGCCATCGCCGGACATATATCGGCGCACTCCCCGGTCGGATTATCCAGAGTATCCGAAAAGCCGGATCCAGCAACCCGATTTTTATGCTCGATGAAATTGATAAAGTCGGCAATGATTTTCGGGGTGATCCATCATCAGCTTTGCTGGAAGTGCTTGATCCGGAACAGAACAGCAGCTTCAGTGATCACTACCTCGAAGTAAATTACGATCTGTCGAAGGTTATGTTCATCGCTACGGCCAATATGAACGACACCATTCTGCCGGCTCTGCGGGACCGCATGGAAATGCTGGAGTTCTCCGGCTATATCGAGGAAGAAAAACTGAATATTGCCAAGACCTTCCTGATTCCGAAACAGATCAAAGAGCACGGGCTTTCAAAAACGAAAATCGAGTTTTCTGATGAAGGCATTCGCAAGATTATCGCCCACTATACCCGGGAAGCCGGTGTTCGAAACCTCGAGCGGGAAATTGCAAATATCTGCCGTAAAGTCGCCCGTGATGTGGCCGGCCGGAAACGTAAAAAGAGCTATTCAATCGATGAAAAAGCCGTCGAAGCCTATCTCGGACCGCAACGATTTTTCGTTGACATTGCCGAACGCGCCTCCAAAGCCGGCGTGGCGATTGGACTGGCCTGGACTTCCGTCGGTGGTGATATCTTGTTCATTGAAGCAACCGGAATGATGGGTAAAGGTAATCTGCGCCTGACCGGTCAGCTGGGCGATGTCATGAAGGAATCGGCGGAAGCGGCTCTCAGTTATATCCGCTCCAATGCCAAAGAACTGGAAATTGATGAAAAAATCTTTAGCGAAACAGATATTCATGTTCACGTTCCTGCCGGTGCTGTTCCTAAAGACGGCCCATCCGCCGGTGTTACAATATTGACCGCCATATACTCGCTTCTGAAAAAGAAAAAGGTCAAAGATAACCTGGCGATGACCGGAGAAATAACGTTGCGGGGAACCGTACTGCCGGTAGGCGGAATCAAGGAAAAAGTTCTGGCGGCACACCGGGCAGGACTGCGACGGGTGATCCTTCCCGAACATAACCGCAAAGATCTTGTTGAAATACCTAAACAGATTAAAAAAGAGATGAGGTTCGAATTCATCAAAGAGATGTCGGAAGTTCTGGACCTGGCCGTAAGAAAATAACTCATTGATTTTTAAGATAGATTCCTTAAATTTTCGGGCTTTTTTAGTGAATGAACGCATTTACCTTCCCGAAACGGGCGCTTAGCTCAGCTGGTTCAGAGCACCTGCCTTACAAGCAGGGGGTCACAGGTTCGAATCCTGTAGCGCCCACACCACTAACACATTGATAATCAGTCGGTTACAGTAATGTCGGGTTCGGCTAAATAAGCGATTTGTGTAAAAAGCAAGCTGCCAAAACTGGCCATTTTGTGCCATCCTTCCCCGTCGAGAGGGGTGAGTTTCCCCATTGAGTTTCCCCAGTAAGTTTTCCCACCCCTTAAGGCTGTTTATCAACGGATGATTCAGCACGAATTAATTACAGAAATCAAGAGTTTCCCCATCTGAG
>QNCV01000268.1 GCA_003645845.1 Fidelibacterota bacterium
AGAATCAAGGTCATAAACCGATTTCCCTTTAAAATCTTTGGGCTTACCGCCTACCAGGCTTGCGGCATTTTTATTTATCATTAGAATTTTTCCGTCACTACTCGCCACCCAATTACAGGTTCCACTGCTGTCAAATAACAGCCGGTAGTTTGCTTCGCTTTTCCGGAGTTTCTCCCATGCCTGTTTCTGTTCAGTCATATCACGGGTGATTTTAGAAAAGCCGCGCAGATTTCCACTCTTATCCCACACAGCCGTTATAATTACATTTGCCCAAAATATAGATCCATCTTTACGTACCCGCCAACCCTCACCTTTAAATAACCCGTCTTTCAGTGCATTTGTTAATTCATGCTCAGGTTTTCCTGCTTTAATATCCTCTTTAGTATAAAAACAGGAAAAATGTTTCCCTGTAATTTCTTCGGCTTTGTATCCCTTTATCAGTTCCGCCCCCGAGTTCCAGCTGATTATATGTCCTTCCGGATCCAGCATGAAAATTGCGTACTCTTTCACACCCTCCACCAGTAACCTGAAATTCTCCTCACTTTTTTTCAGTTCTTCAAGCATTTTGGCATTTTCAATCGCGATTGCCGCTTGTCCCGCCAGTGTGTGGAAAAAATCAATATCCTCGGCTGCAAAAATCTTTTTTCTGGTCGTAAGAAGATGAAGAATTCCAACAGTATGATTTTTAACGATTAGTGGCATACCAAGGTAGGAAACAAGCTGATTGCCCAGAATTCTTTTATGATGCATCTGAAGACGCCGATCCTGTGACAAATCAGAAATAATAACCGCCTCTTTGCGCCGGATAAAATGTTCCAGCAGACTATCAGCGATAGTAAACGCCTCTTCGTCAATAATTGTGCCGTTAGGCAGATGCATGGAGAATAGACTCGTTTGCTGGGTTTCCTTTATTAAACTTATCGCCACCGCATCGGCTCCCATCTCTCGCGGTATGTTTGAAATTACGGTGTCCAGAATATCTTTCAGGGTGAATTTATTAATAATGGCTCTATCAATTTCCCGCAGAACCTTAAGCCGCACCAGGCGTAATTCCGCCTCTCTGAATCTAAGCACGCGCTCAATTGCAAGCGCCAGATGTTCACGAAGAGGTTTCAGAATATCGATAGTCTGCCTGCTGAAAGCTTTAAGACGCCGGCTGCCCAGTATAAGTATGCCCACCAGATGTTCTTTATCCCGTTCGACAAATTTCAAGGGCGCGGTTGTCCATGTTTGAATGCCCTCTCTTTTGAAGTAATCGGGAGCCTTTCCGGATTTACTCAACGGTTCTTGAATTATCTGATAATCTTTCATCCAATCGGGAATTTTATTTTCTGGAAAACTTATTATCTGAGCACGAAATTCATCGGAGACACCCTTCCAGGCTCGCAGGACAAAACGTTGTTCAGAATACAGATAAATCCCGCCATATTCAATATTTAATAGAGACATAATTTCGTTAAGAATTGAATTCAGGTTATTGTCAAGATCAAAGGAACTTAGAGTGGTTTTTATCACACGGGCCCGGGTTGCCAGCTCTTCCTGCTGGAAGAGTATCTTTTCTTCAAATCGTTTAAGATTAGAGATGTCCTGAACTACATTGAGAAATTGAAGCTCACCGGTTGATGCTTTGTGGTTTTTTGATGTTACGAGACCCCAGAATAAGGAGCCGTCTTTACGTTTAAGACGGGCTTCAAATTGAACCTGACCCTTTTTCCGGACTGCGATTAACTTTTCTCTGTCGGCTTTGTCATAATAATGATCAGAAGCAGCTACCTTGAGAAATTCTTCCTTTGAATTATAGCCAAATATCTGAAGAAGCGTATTGTTTACTTCAATTACTTCTCCCTTCGGGGTGCTGACGGCAATTCCTGCCGGAATATTTTTAATCAACTCTCTGTAATTATCCTCTGCTTTCAATTGCATAGAATGAGTTTCAGCGAGCTCCAATGCCCTTGAAATATGTGCGACAAGGTTGTTTACCGACGGGATAAATTCTTCACTCAATTCTGGAGCAGTCATACTGAAAGCACCAACAATTTTTCCCTTGATCCTCAAGGGCGCAAGAATACTGGACTTATCTTTGAAGTCCAGGATTTTAGATAGCATGACATAAAGAGCTTTTGGAAATAATTCTTCCAGAATATTCTTTATTTGGGCATGAATAGTATCGCCGTTTTGATAGACCTGCCTGTAAAGATTGGATTTATTCAGATCAACGGAATATTCCTTCAATCTCAATCCCGTCGCTTTTTGTGCAATGTTTATTAACCGGCCGGGTATGTTGACACTGACAACGTTTAATTTCGATTCATTATCTGCTTTTAGTAAAATAGACTCACTATACTGTTTTGATTTTGTGAATTCCTCTTCAATTATCTTAAAAATTTCATCCCGGGTAGCAAGTCCGTGCAGTTTCGTGGATAGATTTTCAGTGAAGCGGATAATGTCCAGCAGGTTCTGCAGGGCTTGCTCCGAATTTAACAATTTTCCCATGATTATGACTTTCCTGTTATAAAAATAGTAATTTGTAAATTACTATGTCAAGCAATTTATTTAATTTTTACGATTTAGTAAAGTTCCAGAAAAATCCGGGTGTGTATCGGAGGAAAGTACATTTGTTAATAGAAAACCTTTCAGCGTGTTAATCACTTGTGTATTGTTATCGTCATAACGCAAGGCATTCCTCTTGTTCCGGGGCCAATGCTCGGGAGCAAGCAAAAACAAGAGATTTAAGGTGATGCGAAAAATCAAAACATTTGAAATTTTTCCTTTTGGATTGTATTATGTTAATATATACCCGATTAAGTTTTGTGGTTGTAACGAATATCACAAATTCGGATTGTCAGAAATTCCCTAAGAATTGATTTTACTCAAACTGTGGAAAAAGCCTCATTCATAAATTTCCGGTCATCATGAGAGATCCCGATTATTTAGCAGTAATAACGCTTGATTTAATCCGTACTAATGGATTGGGTTATGTGTTTTTTAAGGATCTTTTATTGTAAGCAAAATATGATCTAGTGTCTTTGCGTCTTTGCGGTAAAAAATAATTTAACCACCAAGATCGCCAAGGGAACGCCAAGGTCGCAAAGAGACAATTATGTATATTGAAAATGAAACAGAAGTACTTTGCGTACTTAGCGTACTTAGCGAGAGACTTTGCGGTTACATCCGGACTTAACTCATCCCGAATACCCGGGATAAGCCAAGTCTTGAAACCCCGTATCAATTTTAAATTTTCAATTTTTCCTTTTTAATTGAAAAAAGGTTCAAAACCCTGAGATCCTGCACTTTTTCTATTTTAGTGCCGTAATGTATACCCGAAGGGGTTTTATGGTTATGACAAATATCACAGAATTCGGTTTTAGCGGTTGCGAACATGCTTCCAATCGGTTAATTTCCATTATAACAAGAATTACTGGTGTTGCTTATTATTTTAAAATATTATCAAGCGGAGCTCTCATGGCAAAATATTTATGTCTGAATTGCCACCAGATCTATGAAGAGCCGGTAAAAGATAAATGTCCCCACTGCCAGCAGCCGGCATCAGCAGAGAAACTGGAATTCAGTAACAGTGATGAATTTCTGCGCAATGAAACTCCAAAGATTGTGAATGTCCGGAAAGCCATCGGGCTGGAAGGTCTGGTTGGCGGTTTGGTCGCGGTGATCATCAATACCGAAGCGGAAAAGCAGAAAGCCGCCGCGGAAGAACTGCTGCGTTATACGGGTTATGACTATAAGGATTCGTTCGAAGATGATGATTATAAAACCTGCCTGTTGAAATGTCCGAACTCCGCTGATTTATTGATACGTTCAAGAAAAAATGATGAAAATCCGTTTTTACCCTTTAATGTCGGTCCGAAATCCGGTCATCTGCCCAACACCCGGCTGGAGACACTTGTCTTTTCCTGTAAGGATCTGGTGAAATATGTCAGTATCCAGAAAAGACGGGGTGTGGAATTTATGACGCCGGATGTTTTGGACTACCGGGATTATCTGTTTATCCAGACAATGCCTTCAAAATACACGGGGAATTCCTCGGGATTCATTCAGTGGAAAAAACCCAGGCATGCCCATTTGAAAAATATCGGCCGGCTGGATCATTGTGCCACCCGCATCAGGGCGATGGACCGGGACGCGGCAATTATGGAGTTCATGTATCTCACTAATTATCATTTTGA
>QNCV01000269.1 GCA_003645845.1 Fidelibacterota bacterium
TGATAATATTTACGATTTATATAAAAACGGAAAAACACTTTCGGATGCACTGTTCTCAAATTTAATGAAAAATGGTCGCCACTGGCAGAACAAGTATGGTTATGAAAATATGAAAAAACCAAAGAACTGGTTAATGCCATGTTCCATAAGAGACCATTACGAAGTTTTCAGGAAATCAATTCTAACAAACAACGCTGAACCGGAAGATAATGCTGCAGGAGAAGCGTTGGAATCTGATAAATATTATAAAACCCTGGTGCAATATGATAGAGATTTAGAAAAAATAACCGGTAAAATATGGGAAAATGAATATTTGAAAACTGAACAATAATTTACTACCGGTTAATTTTAATAACACAAGGTTGATCTTTTTGGGGATGAAATAAATATGGCAAAAAACAAAGCAGAATCAGTAGTGCGGGAATTACTTACTTTGGCAGGAATAACTATCAACGGAGATCAGCCTTATGATGTTGAAGTGCATAACGACGCATTTTTCACGCGTGTGCTAAAAGATGAAGCGCTTGGGTTGGGAGAATCGTATATGGATGGCTGGTGGGATTGTAAAGCGCTGGACAAATTCATAGAAAAAATATTAAAAGCAAAATTGGATGAAAAAGTCAAGGGCAGTTTAAAACTACAATGGCATTTCCTGCGTTCAAAATTTTTCAATTTGCAGAATCGCAGTCGCGTCCATCAGGTTGCCCGACAACATTATGATATTGGCAATGATCTGTTTACAGCTATGTTGGACAAACGCCTGACTTACAGTTGCGCTTACTGGAAGAAAGCCAAAAATTTAGACGAAGCTCAGGAAAACAAACTTGAACTGATTTGTAAAAAGTTAGGTTTGGAACCGGGAATGACTGTACTTGATCTGGGTTGCGGCTGGGGTTCCTTTGCCAAATATGCTGCGGAGAAATACAATGCTCATGTGACCGGTTTAAATATTTCAAAAAAACAGTTAGAATACAGCAGAGAATTGTGCGAAGGCTTACCTGTTGAATTAAAACTGCAGGACTACCGGGAGGCAACTGGAAAATACGATCGAGTGCTCTCTGTAGGATTTATGGAACACGTTGGCTATAAGAATTACCGCACCTATATGGAAGTAGTGAACCGCACACTAAAGGACGATGGAATTTCTATTCTGCATACCATTGGAGGGAATATCAGCGCCACATCGGTCAATGCCTGGACCAATAAATACATTTTCCCCAACGGGATGATCCCTTCAATTGCTCAATTAGCCAGGGCTATGGAAGGATTATTTGTGATTGAAGATTGGCATAATTTCGGGCCTGATTATGATCTTACCTTGATGGCATGGCACGAAAATTTTGAAAAAGCCTGGCAACAGTTGAAGGATAAATATGGGGAGCGTTTTTATCGAATGTGGCGCTATTATCTGCTAAGTTCTGCCGGCGGATTTCGTTCACGAGGAAATCAGCTCTGGCAAGTTGTTATGACCAAACCAGGAAATAAACGACCCAACTGTCGCATTAGCTAATCTGATAATTTAACGTATTTCCGATCCCTTGATTAAATCAACCATTTTAAAACGGTTGATTTCTATACTAACGTGAGTTCGACATAAGCAATGCTATATAAATTATCTATAACATCTTAAATAATAGTAGCTTTCATAGAGTTCCCTTCGTGAATTATTGTTGTTAATCAGATAAAAAGAAAAGAACCCCATGAAATATTCCAACAAACTTACCGAAATCTATATGTCTATCGATTATCGATGATTTTTACAAGTATTTTAACCAGACTATCAAAAAACATCAGATGAATGCTCAACATCGCAGTCGAAACCGTAAGTTCATTTTATCCGGTAGTGAAATTATGACGATTCTGTTTCTATTTCATTTGGGCAATTTTAAAACTACAATTTACACCTTTTTATTATATGAGAAAAATCGTCGCTCTCTCCAGTGTTGCATGTCGGTTATTATAACTAAAATCACTCATTCTTTTTATAAATACAAAAGATAACTCCCGAATTCTCAATCGGGAATCACTGTTGCACCGGATTATAAAAACGGGAGATGGCTGAAAATTGTACAAAATAATCCGTTTATGATTTTAAAAAAAAATGTATATTCCGAAAAACGATTAAACAAAATCAACAAGAGGGTGGATCAGATGGATAATAAAACAAGTCGCCGGGATTTTATCAAAGTCATGGGGGTTGGAGCCGTTGCCGCGTCATTGCCATCATGGATGTACTCCTGTACTTCCGGCAGGAAAAAACCGAATATTCTGTTTATTATGAGTGATGATCATGCTGCTCATGCCATTAGCTGTTATGGCAGCAAAATTAACAAAACTCCCCAGATCGACCGATTGGCACGTGACGGAATCCGCTTTGATAACTGTTTCTGTACTAATGGTATCTGCGCCCCCAGCCGGGCGACAATTCTCACGGGAAAATACAGTCATAAAAACGGATTAATCGATAACAAGGTGACGTTTGATGGTAGCCAGCAGACTTTACCGAAGCTATTAAAACCGGCCGGCTATCAGACCGCTATGATCGGAAAATGGCACCTTAAGACCGAACCCACCGGTTTTGATTATTACAAAGTAGTCCCGGATCAGGGAAGATACTTCAATCCCGTTTTTCAGGAAAAGGGCAATTGGCCGAATACTATTGAAGAAAAAGGGTATGCGACAGACATTATTACTGACGAAACAATCAAATACATCCGAAGCGCAGACCCGGAAAAACCATTTTTCGTCATGTGTCATCATAAGGCGCCCCACCGTCCCTGGCGACCTGACCCGAAGCACTGGGAACTGTTCAAGGATCGGGAAATTCCCGAACCTCCGACTCTGTTTGATACTTACGAAGGCAAAGCGGAAGCCGTGAAAAATGCCGAAATGACCCTGGAGCATCACATGCATCCGATGGACACCGGCGGAATTCCACCGCCGCCTGAACTTAAAGGAAAAGACCTGGTCCGCTGGCGTTATCAGCAATTCATGCGGAATTACCTCGCCTGTATTGCATCCATTGATGACAATATCGGTCGAATCCTGGATTTTCTTAAAGAGAGCGGCCTGGAAGATAACACTATCGTTGTTTACACATCGGATCAGGGCTTTTTCCTGGGTGACCATGGTTGGTTTGACAAGCGCTTAATGTATGAAGAATCCCTGCGGATGCCACTTATTATTCGTTATCCGGAAGAAATTCCCAAAGAACAGGTCAGCAAAGATATTGTTCTGAATATAGACTTTGCTCCGACATTTCTGGATTTCGCCGGCGCTGACATTCCCGGCGATATTCAAGGTGAAAGTTTTCGGAAAATCACACGGGGAAGGACACCCGGGAACTGGCGTCAGGCGATGTACTATCATTATTATGAATATCCCTCCTGGCATATGGTTGACGCGCATTACGGCATTCGGACCCAGCGATACAAATTAATTCACTATTACGGCTATACTGATGAATGGGAATTTTTTGATCTGAAAGATGATCCTCATGAAATGGACAATCGCTATAAACACCCGGAATATCAGAGCACTATTGCCGACCTGAAAAAACAGATATATACCTTACAGGCAAAATATGGCGATGAAAAACCTATACCGAGGCAGATCGAGAAATCAAAGACATCGATGTTTTAAGATAACGGAAGTAATATTTATCCGACTCTTCTTACTGGGTAGGCTTGTCCGGCCGTTTCACCCTGAACGGAATCGAACTGGATAAGTCAAGTTTTGACAGCGATGCATAAAAATTCCGCGGTGAAATAAAGTAGATTAATGTGAGTCCGATATAAAACCACTTTTGATTTTATTTATGGAAAAAACCGTTAAAACGGTTAGAGAAGCAATATGTATTATGATAGCCTCCGAATTCTTCATCGGGAGTCTTTGCCGGGAAATTCGGGAACTAAGTAAAATTTCAGGGATAATTGAACTGTTTTTCACGAAGGGATGACATCGGCAAACAGTTTCTATTAATAATTCTCTTATGTTAAACTTGGGTTAATAATTGCTTACATCTGGTAAAATAAGAAAGGGCAGGTGTCCCACTCAGTTGTCGATGATCCTAACCGCTTCGATCATAAACAGAAACTCTGGGCCTACGCCCATCTCGGCAAAGCAGTGCACCAGTCCGGTAACTACGAAGTCACCAGGCATCAACGAAA
>QNCV01000270.1 GCA_003645845.1 Fidelibacterota bacterium
CATCAGGCACTCCCGAAAACGTTGCCGCCGTAGCCGAATCCTACACAGGTCAATATCTGAAAAAAGTGCTTAAATAAAATCCCGGGGCAAATAAACTGTGGTGTTAATACCACATAAATTGTGTTGCCCGCAACACACATCTGTTTTTTATGAAAATCACAACATCTTGATAATATTATGTTTGGTTGATTGGCACAATACTTGAGATATTAACACCGGTTTTTGATAATAGCATTACCTACCTCAATACCCTTTCGAATAGAACATTGCCCCCACCGTCGGAAGGATTTACCGCCCGGTATTTCCTTCCGACATTTTTTTTATAGCAAACTTTTGTATATTTAGTGTTGAAAAACCAATTTTGGAGGAATCATGTTACGTGAGAAGGTAGATCAGGCTATTGAAATCCTGAAGGAAAAAAACATCGACATGTGGCTGACATTTTTACGGGAATCAGAGGCAAGTTACGATCCATGTCTCAATCTCATTTTAGGTACAAATATCACATGGCAATCTGCATTTATAATCACCAGAAACGAAGGTACCATCGCCATTGTCGGCAGCCTCGATTATGAACGGGTACGATTAACCGGACTTTATGACGATATTCGCAAGTATGTCGGTAGCTTTAGAGAAGAGTTCATGAAAGTTCTTTACCGAATAAACCCCAATAAGATTGCGATTAATACATCGATAAACGATTATATGTCTGACGGGCTGACCCACGGAATGTATGAATTGTTGATGGAATATACTGCCGGAACTGAATTTCAGAAACGATTTATATCCTCCGAAGAAATTATCAGCGCTTTACGCGGCAGAAAAACAAAAACCGAAATTGAACGCATTAAAAGTGCGATTCAGGTGACGGAGAACATCTATGCCGAAGTTTCCGATTTTATGCAGCCCGGAAAGAGGGAGATTGATGTTGCAAATTTCATCCTGGAAAGGGTCAGGGATCTCGGTCTTGAAACAGCGTGGGAAGAGATTTCTTGCCCGGCGGTTTTTACCGGGCCGGATACTGCCGGGGCTCATGCCGATCCAACCGAACGAGTAATTCAAAAAGGTCACGTGCTGAACATTGATTTCGGCGTTAAAAAAGACGAATACTGTTCCGACATCCAGCGCACCTGGTATTTTTTAAGAGATGATGAAGCATCCGCTCCCGATGCTGTCATGCGCGGTTTTAATACAATTATCGAATCTGTCCAATTGGCAAAGGAGGCCATCCGTCCCGGAAAGCTGGGTTGGGAAATCGATAAAATTGCCCGGGACTACATCGTGTCGAAAGGATATCCCGAATATCCCCATGCCCTCGGGCACCAGGTTGGCCGCTCAACTCATGACGGGGCCGGTCTGCTTGGCCCAACCTGGGAGCGTTACGGCAATGTTCCATACCTGCCAATTGAAGTTGGGCAGGTGTACACGATCGAACCGCGTCTCCCCATAGATGGCTATGGCGTTGCTACGGTTGAAGAAATGATTGTTGTCACCGAAGAGGGTTGCGAATGGCTGTCTCACCCTCAAAAAGAGATCTTCCTGATCTGATTTCGTTTGTGAGATATGATACATCATTTGTGAACTCCATTGATTATATTAAACAAAATAATTAAAAAGGAGTTTGTGAACCCATGAAAAATAGTGCTGTTATAACAACCGGTTTTCTTATCATTCTGTCGCTCACATTTTCCCAAAGCACCAAGGCTGCAGACATCAGACTTGAGAAGGATATTACAAAAGATTACATTACATATCTTGGCCAAAAAGAAGCTGAATATCTTCTTGTAGTTAACTCTCCGATAGCGGGAGATGACACGCCTACAATGAAAGCATATATGGGCCTTGCAATCCTTCAGGCGGCATGGATGCATGTAAATGGTGATACGTTGGTCACCGATCTGGATGAATTGTTTAATCAAATCGGTGAGAATTCAGAAAATATCCTGATGCAAACTGTCTGCGATATCTTTCCGCTGTTTTTCGCTGACAATCCTAACGAATTTGTATTGAATCTGACGGATTTCTTTCAGTCGGGAACCTGGCCGACTTATCGCGACTCTCTGGATAAATGGCTGATTAATATCGATGACAACATCAATAATATCGGCACATCAGCGGATTGGTTTATTGACAAAACAGATCCGCTGGTTAATATGTTTGGTGACTACTGGGACGCTGTTGCTGACGGTACCGCCGATTTCGAATTTACCGTTCAGCTGGGTGGTACCCAGTACGAAGACACTCTGTTTGTTTTCTCCAGAACATTCTTCAATCGCTTGCACGACCTTGATATGTTGGCCGAAACAACCGCAAACGCTCTGGACAGCGGTTTTACCCTGATACTGGACTCTTTAAATATTAACAGCGATGATATTGAACCCGGCGTTATTGTAGCCCGCGAAGGACTTGACTCATTGTACACCCTTCTGGACTCTGTCCAGATCTTATTATGGAACCAACCATTTGCACCTTTTGAACTTGATCTGGCGGGATTTGACTCTTTGCAGGAAGCAATTATGGAATTCGATACGCTCCTGGCCGGTAAAGAGTATCCAATCGGTCCGGAGACCGAGAACAAGACGATTCGCCCCCGCGGTATAATCGAAAGCCTTGCCGACTCCGACGGCCCCTGGGGAATCTACCAGGATTTTTACCGGGCCGGCGAGCCGATTTCCTTTACTTTCAGCAACACATTTCCCCATGGCGTCACTTCCGATATGTATGCGATGATCGTTTCCGACATCATCCTAAATGCCAATGATACTAAGTTTCAATTCGAGACCAAACTGCACACCTATCAGGCGGCACTTCAGTTAAAAGAACATCTATATCCATCTTCTGTTACTCCCGATGAGCATTTGGGTATTGCATTGACGCTTCTCTATGATCTCCTGACAGACGAAGAATATTTCGGCAATTTCGAACAGGCATTTTATTTTATCTCCGAGGGATATATTGACAGCTTGACCTACTATTACGATTGGAGCAGCTTTGACCTTCAGGATAAAATTGACGAAATCCGATATCATATTGATAAATATATAGAAAGTGACGTGGTCACTAATTATGTTATTCTGATCAAAGAAAACTATGATGGCTTGGGTTCCTACGAAATTGGCCCCAACACAGAATTCTCAATTAACTATCTGACTGCACCGAATGTTATGACAATGGTAGAATCGATCGAAATGGGAATGAAAGCGCTTTCTATGATCACAGACGGAATGAATCATCTTTACCGGGAACTTGATAACATATTCATCCTTGATCTTGATCCATCCTACCTTGATTTTTCCAATGTGGAGTCGGACCAGGATATCATTCTCATTCTCGAACAATCCAACCCGGATTTCCTGACGGTTACACCCTATGGTGTCGAAAAATTCCACGAGATGGGTGAATGGTTTAAAAATGCTTTTTACGAATTGAATACCTTTTTTGAGAACATGAGCAACTTAATGACAGCCATGAAACCCTACGAGTCCGATTTCGATATGAACACCGACGAAATGAAGTCCATGATGGAAATTTCAGCTTATATGACGCATGAGATGTACGAAGATTTTACCTATCCCGATTCAACCATGTGGATAGACGGCGAGCGGGTCAACCTGTCCGCCTGGTTTGACAATCCGCCGGCCAGTTTTCTGCAGATGTGGAAAAATTTTGCGTTCGGTGTTGACAGTACCATGGGTGGCATGTTCCCGGATCGGTTTAAAGCAAACCGGGTTACCGACCTGCCGGTTTTGCCAAAGCAGTTTAAGCTCTATCCGGTTTATCCGAATCCCTTCAATCCGGTTGCCAGAATTGAATTCAACCTACCGAAATCCGCCGATGTTCGTCTGTCTGTCATTAATCTGAACGGAGAAACCGTTCAGGAACTGATTAACGGTCACGTTAAGGCCGGTAGATATGTTACCACTTGGAATGCCGCTAACCATCCTTCCGGTATATACTTCTGCCGCATGAACATAGACGGCCATATTACTACCCGAAAGATGACCCTAATGAAATAGAGAGGTTTTGCGAATTTTTATCTGTAAATATACGGGGAAAAGCCGCCTGCTTTTCCCCTTTCTGTTTATCTGCCTGGTTTCTTCATTACAGGCAGACTGGACCAACATGCCTGAAACGATG
>QNCV01000271.1 GCA_003645845.1 Fidelibacterota bacterium
AGAGTATAGGACCTGATTTTATCAACGGCCGCCTGGGCCTCCGTATTACTACGGGCGTTTATTCGTCCGATGGCCATATCCATGCGTTTATCAGTTCCATTCACGTAAGTAAAACGCATATCCGTCGTATAGGAAGCGAAACCGGCGTTTCCGGAACCTGTGGTTTCCTCAACCTGGTAGGTCATGACATAATCACCGGATTCCGATTCGATATGGCGGTAATCGAACGTTCCATCGCCGAGCAGAATTACATATATCGGCTTTCTGGTCTTGGTGTTCCAGTTATTAAAGGCATAGGTCAGAAATTGCCGGATGGCATGGGGATCGACAATGTCTGCGTTAAACTCTCTCAGAATCTGGCTTTGCAATGCGACGATGGAAGATAAGCGGTCGGCGCTTTTGACATCTTCGGAATGAAATTTTGCCAAATCTTCAGCGGCGTCCCGCATAGTTTCATCGGTAATAATAATGTATTGAGCGGATATGTCGGGTCGCCGAAGGGTATTCCATTGGGGATTGTCAATGATTGTAATTTGATTCGGAGATTTGTATTTGCCGGCGTTTGTCACTAAAAAATGGGAGCGGTTGGATTTATCATTATATAATCGGAATTTGAGCTCCTTCGCTTGAGTTGATACGTCGAGAATTGAAACATCCGACCAGTCGGTAATATCCCAGATGACCGGATCACTAAGTCCGATATCAGAAATATTGTATTCGATTATGCCGGAGTTCGCCGGCCCCCAGAAATACAGTTCATTATTCTGTGGTTTCAGAGGTGCCTGATATCGGAGTTGCATGTAATCCAGGTATGCCTGGGAAGAAGCTTTTGAGGAAGTGTAGGCCATTTTAATTATGTTCGGTGCACCAGATTTTAAGGATACGTTCATTGTTTTTGATGAGACATACCAGTTTGGGGTTGACCAGGATGCAAACGGACTCGTAGAACTGTTCAGGAAGAGTTTAAAGTAGTGAACCGTTTCGTTCTCGGCGCCCCTGGCCTGTAATTTCAGTTCCGCATTTTCATCGGAGCCTTCGGGTATTTGAAAGATCAATGAAATACTCGAGCCGGAGCCGGAGAATATTTCACCGTACCAGGCTTTCCCGGAACGAAGAAAGTTTGTCAGTTCCAGCTCATGATGATCCAGTTTTTCATATGTCGCCACTGAATAATCCGCAGAGGCCGTCGATGGTGATACCGTCTCAATTGTTTTGGGCGAGCCGTCGGTATCAGCCACAAGCAGCCAGTAATAGTTTACGTTGGAGTAAGCATTTTGCTCGAAGTTCAAATTACCGTTTTTATCAGCATCAATACCGCTGGTGGCTCTTCCGTAAAATAAGATATTGTCTCCGTTATCGAAATATCCATTATCACCGCCTTCAATAAGGCGGGCATTCTCAACCAGGTTCGGATTGACGGCAATTCCAGGAGTGTTATCGATTTCACGACCGCCGGTGGCATTTGAATAAAGATAAATTTTAGTGGTTGCATATGATTGATTTGATAATCCGGCATTGACGAGGTCCTGATGACCGATCTTGTATATCCCGTTTTCTGTGACAGATATTTTAAACCAGTGTCCGGTGGGATACTCTACCGGCTTTGCTAATTTGTGTTCGGGGACCTTTTGCCATTCACGCAGGTATTTCTTATTAACAAAAGAATTCTGAATAGCATTTGTTATAGCCGGCTTTGTTTTTCGTGAATATGATTGATTCCATTCCGGAAACCGAATGGAGATATTCATTGAACGGATAATGCTGATCTGAGTCGGACTTATCACCTGAATCGGGTTAATGACAAGGACGCCGCCGGGATTGAACCGGGAATAACCGATATCCTTTATCTGAATTACCGGAATTGAATTAATGGTCTGAATATCACCGGAAGTAAGTTCCTTTTCGAGGGTGATAATGTTTCTTCGAATGTTATTTGACTGAATATCGGGCTTCTCTATAGTCGGAAGGGCAATTACCATAGTCCAGAGGGGAATGGAAAGTGTTGCCGAAATATCAATAGAATTGGAATTGCCAAGCCGGATAGCGCTGATATCCTGAGGGTATTGATCTGAATTTATCCACTCTATTGGCGATTCGTCCTCAACTTTCAGGATTAGTTTATGGTCATTTTCCTCAAGTACGGAATGATTGAATCCCTGTAAAAATGTCGAAAAGATGATCAGCAGAATGTTTATTTTATATAGAGTGTTTTTCTGAATATTCATTTTGGACTGGGGAATTTAACAACCAAAGGTTTGTTTCGCAATACGATATAAAGGTTACGATAATTTTTCAAATATTTCAAAAGCAAAAAGTTCCCCGTCATTGCAATTGATAATTATTCCGGTTTATAACTCCATGATTTACCTTGCATAAGGGACGCCGGAAAAGTAAATTTACATGCTTTATTGAATTTGGATTCATAGCGATGTTAGATCAGTTACAGGAAAGTTTTGGTAAAATAGTCAGAACCCTGCGCAACGAGGGGAAGATCACGGAGGGCAATATCCGTGATACGCTTCGTCTTGTCCGGCGTTCTCTACTTGAGGCCGATGTCAATTACAAAGTCGTCAAAGAATTTATTGATAATGTTCAGGAAAAAGCGATTGGTGTCACGGTTACTAAAAGTCTTTCACCGGGACAGCAGGTTATCAAAATATTCAATGATGAATTAGCGCGACTCCTCGGTGAAAAACAGTATCATTTGAAAACAGCCTCGATACCGCCGACGGTGATTTTACTGGCCGGTTTGCAGGGATGTGGCAAGACGACATTCGCTGCCAAACTGGCGCTTTTATTAAAAAAGCAAAACCACAAACCTTTGTTGGTCCCGGTCGACGTTTATCGTCCGGCTGCGGTACGGCAACTTGAAATCCTCGGGGAAAAAATCGGTGTACCGGTCTTTTCGGAAAAAAACAAAGTTGTAAAACGTGCTGCCGAAGCGGTCAATTTTGCCCGGAAGCAGCATCTGGACACCGTTATTATCGATACAGCCGGACGGCTGCATATTGATAAGGAAATGATGAAAGAGCTGGAGGCATTGAAAAAAGCCTTGAAACCTCAAAATATTCTGTTTGTTGCGGATGGCATGACCGGTCAGGATGCGGTGAATACGGCGGCGGCGTTTAACGAAAAACTTGGATTTGATGGTATCATATTAACGAAAATGGATAGTGATACCCGGGGTGGAGCGGCATTATCGATTGTAGCGGTTACCGGGAAACCGATTATGTATATCGGCACAGGTGAAAAACCGGAACATATTGAGGTATTTCATCCCGACCGTATCGCCAATCGGATTCTTGGGATGGGTGATGTTGTTTCTCTTGTTGAGAAGGTTCAGGCATCGGTGGATGCCGAGCAGGCGGAAAAACTGGAGAAGAAGTTTCTGAAACAGCAGTTCACACTTGAGGATTATCTGGAGCAGCTGAAACAAATCAAAAAAATGGGACCCTTAGGTGATATTCTTGAAATGATTCCGGGGTTTTCAAAATTAAAAAGCAAAAATATCAAGGTAGATGACAGAGAATTGACACGTGCTGAAGTCATTATTCAGTCGATGACCAGGCAGGAACGGCAAAAACCGGCAATTATCAACGGTAGTCGCCGTAAACGAATTGCCCGCGGTAGCGGGACGAAGCCGAGTGACGTCAATCGCCTGTTAAATCAATATTGGCAATTAGTGAAAATGAGCAAGCAGATGAGTAAAATGAAACTACCCGGAAATCTCTCTGCTTTCAGAATGTGATAACAATACAAAGGAGGATTCATTGGCAGTAAGAATCAGATTACTTCGAATGGGAAGGAAAAAGAAACCCTTTTATCGGATAGTTGTGATGGATTCGCGCACACGTCGTGATGGTCGATATATTGATAAAGTCGGCCACTATGATCCGTTAAAAAAACCGGCTGAAGTGACTATCGACAGAGATAAAGTTATCAACTGGCTTGAGAAAGGCGCCGAACCGTCGAAAACGGTCTTCAATATTTTACAGAAGGAAGGCATCGCACTGGATTGGCATTTAATCCGGAATAAAGCCAGCGAACATGTTCGCAACGTTGAGATGCAGAAGTTTGAGCTGGCGAAAAAGTTGCGTGAAGATAAAGAAGCATCTGTCGGAGGAGA
>QNCV01000272.1 GCA_003645845.1 Fidelibacterota bacterium
CAAATTTATAATTTTAACCACTGTTATTATGGTTTTTTCAATTATAAGTTTTTCGCAAACGACCGGGAAGATATCCGGACGGATATTTGATAAGACAGATGGCAATGCATTACCGGGCGCTAATGTCATTCTGGTCGGAACCTCAATGGGTGCTGCGGCTGATAATAACGGGGATTTTTATATCATCAACGTCAGGCCCGGAAAATATGATGTCCGTGTTCAGATGATCGGATATAATCCGGTGACGGTACAGGATGTCCGTGTCTCGGTTAACCGGACGGAATATCTTGAAATCGGGATGACCTCAACGGTTCTTAAAGGCCAGGAGGTTGTTGTAACGGCTCAGAAAATATCAGTTCGTAAAGATGTGACCAGTACGGTTAAGAACGTTTCTTCCGATGAAATTGAGGCGTTACCGATTGAAAGCGTATCAGATGTGGTTTCTATGCAAGCCGGTGTTGTCAAAGGTCATTTTCGCGGGGGACGCCCCACCGAAGTGTCCTATATGATTGACGGAATTCCGGTTAACGAAGGATTTGGCGGAGAAGGCCGATCCGTGGATCTGGAACCGGAATCTATTCAGGATTTGGAAGTAATCACCGGAACTTTTAATGCCGAGTATGGCCAGGCCATGAGTGGTATTGTCAATGCCGTGACTAAAGTTGGGAATAATGAATTCCATGGCTCTATTTCCGGGGCATTAGGGAATTATTATACACCTCACGACGATATTTTTATCGGACTGGATCCGGCCGAGATAAACCGGAATCGGGATTATAAAGTCAATCTGAACGGACCGGTATTAAAGGATAAATTGTTCTTTCTGGTCAATTACCGATATCAGAATAATAAAAACCACTTGAACGGTTATCGGCTGTTCAATGTCGATGATTTCAGTTATTACAGCACTGAAAATCCTCTTGGCTGGTACACCGAGTATAACGGTGATAGCAGCTATGTTCCGATGAATCGAAGTATCAATAGTTCCTTTATGGGAAAATTATCGGCAAATATATTTCAAAAACTAAAGGTTTCGGCATTGGCTACGTTGAATAATGATGAGTGGCACAATTATGATCATATGTACAAGTATAACCCTGATGGTACGGCAATCCAATACCGCTCTTCATACATGTATGCATTAAATATTAACCACATGCTCAGCAACTCATTCTTTTATGAATTAAAGCTCAACTATATTAACAATTATTACGGTAATTATGTTTATAAAGACCCCACCGACTCCCGATATATCCATGATGTTTATTCACAAAGCGATGGTCCGGGCTTCTATACAGGCGGTCAGCAGAAACATCATACCCAGCGGACTCAGATTGATCAGAACGCAAAATTTGATATAACCTGGCAGATAAATAAAAACCACAGTTTAAAAACCGGATTTCATTATACCCAACATATCATAGATAGTCAGGAACGTCAGATTCAGAACGTTTATCGGGGGCTCGAAGAAGAGGGTGAATTCTATTATGATATTGTGAATGACAAAATGAAAATTGTGTTTCCAAATTATATTCCGGAAACCCTGAACGATACAACCATATACACGGATTCTATCTATGTAAAACCGGTGGAATATGCGGTCTATTTTCAGGATAAAATGGAATTTGATGATATGGTCATCAACTTTGGGATACGCTATGATTATTTCGATGCCAATAAACGGTATCCCACTCAATGGCGAAATCCGGCCAATAAAAATCAATTTGATGATCCGGAGAAAATGTCCAGATATGTTTTTGCAAAACCCAAGACCCAGCTCAGCCCGCGGATAGGATTATCATATCAATTGGGCTCGGCAGCTGTCCTGCATTTCAGTTACGGGCACTTTTTCCAGATGCCGCCGGCGTATGCCATGTACGTTGGCAATTCCTATCGGGTGGCGCCGACCAATTACGAAACAATTCTGGGTAATCCGACCATCAATGCCCAGAGAACCGTGACTTATGAAGTCGGATTGTGGCAGGAACTGATGACGGGAATGGATCTGGAAGTATCACTATATTATCGTGATATTTACGATCTGCTAAGTGTTAAAGTAGTGACGACATACGATCAAATCAGATATGGCTTATATACAAATAAGGATTACGGAAACGCAAGAGGATTGGAGATAAAATATAAGTGGCGTTTAGGTGATTTTTCCACAAATCTGAACTATACACTTCAGTATACTCGCGGGAATGCAGATAATCCGGTGATGACATTCGACCGTGCGGGAGACAGCATTGATCCGATTGCACAGATGATTCCCATGTCCTGGGACCAGCGGCACACCTTGAATGTTACTGTCGGTTACAACGCTGAAAAATTTGGCGCCAATGTGACCGGATATTTCGATTCGGGGACACCATATTCCTGGTCCCCCGTCAGTAGTTCAACTCTTTTCAGAGTAAATCTGTTACCGAATAATTCCTGGATGCCGGCCCAGTATAATTTCGATTTCAACGGATATTATAATATTCCTTTGTCGGACAAGTTTAAAACACAGTTGACTCTGACAATTTATAACCTTTTTGACAGGTTGAATGAGGTATGGGTGAACAGCCAGACCGGCCGGGCCTATACGGCGATTGTGCGGGATACGGATTTGGCCAGTCATAAAAGCGAGTTCAACGACTATTATGACAGAATTCACAATCCGACCATGTATTCCGCTCCAAGGTTGATTAAGGTCGGTATTGGAATTGATTTCTAAGAAAATTCATGTTGAAGTGACAATTTTAGGAGCACAGATATAAATGAAAGCGCATTCCAGAAAAAGTATTGTTCTGATAATGATTTTCCTTCTCAGCATCGGTTTGTTCGGTCAGGGAAAAATTTATGACGGTCCCGATGATCCGGCGGGAGATCCCACGGCGTTGCGGGAGGGATATATGGATGGAAACAGAGTCTTTCTGTATTTTCGGAATACTACTCAACTTTCCGATTGGCCCAGAGTGGAGGTTTCCAAGTGGCCCAATACCTATGAGGGTGCGAAAATGGTCGACGGTATCGGATTATTGATTGGCGCCATGGTGTTCCTGAAAGAGGATACTATTCCAGTGACTGATAAAATAGAACGGTATCAATTGGCGGGTCAGGGTAAGCTCGATACCCTCTATTATTTGCAGACCCAATATCGCGAAGAGATGGATGTTGATCCGACAGGTCAGATTCAATGGGGATTGTACCCGGTGTTTGGGTATTTTAATGTGAACAGCGAATATCCGGCAATGAGTAATGATTCGGCCTCCTGGCCGGTTGCAGGCTGGCCGGCGACCGGTGATCAGCTGCATTGGCCGGGAGAATGGGATGGACGGTTTGGAAGAGGTGTGATTTATGCCGATCTTGAAACCTATTTTGTTGCCAATGATGCCCAGGATCAGGAATACCTGGGACCTGAGGACAGGGTAAAGTATTATCCCCGTCCCGGAGTAAAAATCGGTGACAAACGCCCGGATGTTACCGTTCAGAAAGGCGCTCCCTGGGGTGGTATCGGAATCAGAGTGATGCAGCGCGGATTTCAATGGAACAATCCCCAGGCTCAGGATGCAATTTTCTGGGAATATAATATTGCCAACATTTCCGATTATGACCTGCCGGAAGTCGCCTTTGGTTACTGGGTGGATAACGCGATTGGCGATAATGTCGCCGGCGCCGGTGATGATGATGAGCTGGGATTTTATGATACCAAGATGGACCTGGCTTACTCCTGGGATATTGATGGGATCGGTCAGGGGGGCTATCCCACGGGAACGATGGGATTTGCGTACCTGGAAAGTCCCGGGTTGGCCTATGACGGTATCGATAACGATGAGGATGGGCTTATTGATGAAAAGCGCGATAATGATGCCGGTTCAAAAATCGGTCCGACCGACGGGATCAGCAGCCTTTCTGATTTTTTATCGTTCTACAGTCTGACCGAAGAAGATCTCCACGAACATTATGAAGGTGATGAAGATCAGGATTGGGTTGACGGTGTGGATTTGAATGATAACGGGGTTTATGCCGTTAATATCGGAACCGACGTTAATCCGGTATGGGTGACCGAACCGGGGGAGGATGCCGGAGATGATGTAGGCTTGGATGGTGTTGGACCGACGGAATTGAATTATTA
>QNCV01000273.1 GCA_003645845.1 Fidelibacterota bacterium
CCGACGATATCATACTGTTTATTGATGAATTGCATACAATTGTCGGTGCGGGGGGCGCCTCCGGTTCACTGGATGCATCCAATATGTTCAAACCGGCTTTGGCACGGGGAGAGTTGCAGTGCATCGGCGCCACAACATTGGATGAATACCGAAAAGTTATCGAAAAAGACGGTGCTCTTGAGCGTCGTTTCCAGAAAATCATAGTTAATCCGCCGCAGAAAGACGAAACCCTTGAAATATTAAAAGGTCTGCAGGAACGATACGAAGATCATCACCGGGTAAAGTATACTCTCCAATCACTGATCGCAGCTGTTGAGCTGAGTGACCGTTATATTACCGATAAATTCCTACCCGACAAAGCAATTGATGTTGTCGATGAAGCCGGTTCGCGGGTTCATCTGCGCAATATCAATATCCCGAAATCAATCATTGAACTTGAAAGTAAGGCCGACCAATTCAAGTTGCAAAAGGAAAATGCGGTCCGCGAACAACAGTTTGAAAAAGCGGCTGAATTGCGGGACAAAGAGCGTAAAATTCGCGAACGCATTAAAAGCAGCTATGAAAAATGGGAAGAGAAAACCGCTAATGAAATCATTCCGGTAACTGAAGATGATATGGCGGATGTGGTTGCCATGATGACCGGAATTCCGGTTAACCGGATAGCTGAATCTGAAAACCGAAAACTTCTGAACCTGGAAAAAGAATTAAAAAAGCATATCATCGGTCAGGATGAAGTAATCCGCCTTGTATCAAGCGCTATCCGACGAGCCCGCGCCGGGATCAAAGACCCTCGCCGCCCTATTGGCAGTTTTCTGTTTTTAGGTCCTACCGGTGTTGGAAAAACAGAAATGGCCAAAGTCATTGCCCGCTTTTTATTTGAGAGCAAAGATGCTCTGATAAAAATCGATATGTCGGAATATATGGAAAAATTTACCGTCTCCCGCCTCATAGGTGCCCCGCCCGGTTATATTGGCTATGAGGAAGGCGGCGAACTGACCGAAAGGGTTCGCCAACATCCTTACTCCGTTGTCCTATTCGACGAAATTGAAAAAGCGCATAAGGATGTTTTCAATCTTTTATTGCAAATATTTGACGATGGCGTCCTGACGGATAGTCTCGGACGTAAAATTGACTTTAAAAATACCATCATAATTATGACCTCAAATATTGGCAGCCGGAATATTAATAACACCTCTTTCGGATTTTCCGTATCAGACCCTAAAGTAGATTATAATCTGATGAAAAAAAAGATGACCGAAGAAGCCCTCAGCTTGTTTAATCCGGAATTCATGAACCGAATTGATGATCCGGTGGTCTTTCGGCCATTATCCCGTGAAAATATTCTGGATATTATCAACCTTCAGATCAAAGAGGTTCAGGACTACCTTTCAAAATCAAATACAAAACTTCAAATTGGTAAAGGCGTAAAAGAATACATTCTCGAAAAGGGTTATAAACCGGAGTACGGGGCTCGCCCCTTGCGCCGTTCGATACAGACGCTGATTGAAGATCCCATTGCTGAGAAATTTCTGAATGGCAGTCTGACCAAAGGCAATGTGATTTCCGTCAGAGTTCATAAAAACGGTCTGTTGTTTTCCCATCCCAAACCCAAAGAGAAAAGCCAAACCGTCAAACTGGATGGCTAACCGGTAATATCCGACATTTTTTCCGATTTATCTGCATAACTACACATTTTTAGAAAACAGTCGGTCGATATGTCCGAGCGAAAACTTGGCATAAGATTTGTCACTTTCTAAATGCATTTGATAAGTGACATCTGAAATAATGATTATAAGGAGATAAAAATGGGAAAAATTATCGGTATTGATTTGGGTACAACAAACTCATGTGTTGCCGTTATGGATGCCGGGAATCCGCGGGTTCTGGAAAATTCCGAAGGACGCTCTGTGACACCCTCCGTTGTTGTTTTTAAGAAAGACGGTGAGCGGGTTGTCGGAGATACGGCAAAACGGCAAATTGTTACGAACCATGATCGGGCAGTCTATTCAATCAAACGATTTATGGGACGTCTGTTTAAAGAAGTTAGTAATGAAATCAAGGAAGTCCCTTTTAAAGTTGTCGAAGGACCAAATGGCGATGTCCGGATTCGCATTGCTGACCGTGATTATTCACCCCCTGAAATAAGCGCAATGGTTCTGCAGAAAATGAAACAGACTGCCGAAGAAAAACTCGGTGAAAAAATAACCGAAGCCGTTATCACAGTGCCGGCCTACTTTAACGATGCTCAGCGTCAGGCAACCAAAGACGCCGGGAAAATCGCCGGACTGGAGGTTAAACGAATCATCAACGAACCAACCGCGGCGGCATTGGCCTACGGTCTTGATAAGAAGAAGGACGAAAAAATCGCCGTTTACGATTTGGGTGGCGGCACTTTTGATATCTCGATTCTTGAAATCGGCGATGGTGTCTTTGAAGTTAAGTCCACCAACGGCGACGGCCATTTGGGTGGCGACGATTTTGATCAGAAAATTATTGACTGGCTGATAGATGAATTCAAGAAAAAAGAGGGTATTGATCTGAAGAAAGACCCCATGGCTATGCAGCGTTTGAAAGAAGCCGCCGAAAAGGCCAAAATCGAATTATCATCCAACACCGAAACAGAAATCAACCTGCCTTATATCACCGCAGGCGCCGCCGGTCCGATCCATCTGCTTGAAAAATTAACTCGTGCGAAATTTGAATCACTGGTTGATGATCTGATAGAACGAACCCGGAAACCCTGTATGACTGCTTTGAAAGACGCCGGTGTATCACCAAGCGATATCAACGAAGTGATTCTGGTAGGCGGTTCCACACGTATACCTAAAGTACAGGCATTGGTTAAGGAAATTTTCGGGAAGGAACCGAATAAAAGTGTCAACCCGGACGAAGTCGTTGCAATCGGCGCTGCAATTCAGGGCGGAGTTCTCGGTGGCGAAGTCAACGATATTCTGCTGCTCGATGTAACGCCATTATCACTGGGTATCGAAACACTTGGCGGTGTTGCCACCAAACTAATCGAGCGCAATACCACAATTCCAACAAAGAAAAGTGAAATCTTCTCCACCGCTGCCGATAATCAGACATCGGTTGAAATTCACGTACTGCAAGGCGAGCGTTCCATGGCGGCTGATAATAAGAGCATTGGCAAATTTCACCTCGATGGTATTCCACCGGCACCACGTGGCGTACCACAGATTGAAGTGACTTTTGACATTGATGCCAATGGAATTCTTAATGTATCAGCCAAAGATAAAGCAACCGGTAAAGAGCAAAGTGTCCGCATCCAGACATCCAGCGGGTTAACCGATGAAGAACGCGAACAAATGATCAAAGACGCCAAAATGCATGAAGAGGAGGACAAGCGTCGCAAGGAAGAGGTCGATACCCGAAATCAGGTTGATACTCTGATTTATCAGACTGAGAAAAACCTGAAAGAATATGGTGACAAGCTCCAAACCGAGGAAAAAGGCAAAATCAATGACGCCCTTGAACAGTTGAAAAAAGTCCAGGGGGGTAATGATATTGCCGAAATGAAAGAGAAAATCGAAAACCTGAATAAAGTGTGGGCTGAAATCTCTTCCAAGATGTACGAGCGGGTTAAAACCGAAACTCCTCCACCCAATGCTGAGGCTCAGCCCGGACCTGATGCTCAGGCAGAAAAAACCGAAACCGGTAAGGATGACAACGTGGAAGACGCGGATTTTGAAGTCGTCGATGATAAATAAATCATAAATCTACTTCTTTACCGTAAAGGGGGGTGAAGATTCAACCCCTTTTATTTTTAAAATCGACGAAATCTGTTGGTTTTTTTTATCAAAACACTTATTTTTCAACGCTATTTTTAATTCGATCTGGCGACGTACCCAAGTGGCTAAGGGAGAGGTCTGCAAAACCTTTATTCACCGGTTCGAATCCGGTCGTCGCCTCTTGTTTTTTAAGTGCCGAAGTGGCGGAATTGTCTCAACAGAGATCCCTTTGGGAGTAGACGCAAGTGACTTAAATTCCCTCGAAGAATCAAACGCTTTTTAAAAATATATTTTCTCTGTGCCGAAGTGGCGGAATTGTCTCAACAGAGATCCCTTTGGGAGTAGACGCAAGGGACTTAAATTCCC
>QNCV01000274.1 GCA_003645845.1 Fidelibacterota bacterium
GCTTGAAATTGGCGGAGAATCATTATTGCTGGATACCGGCTCCGGTTCACTGCGTCAGTTGGTAAAAACCGGGCATTCAGTCTGGGATATTTCGAAAATATTCTACAGTCATTTACATATTGACCATTTCGCCGATATCCTGCCGATTCTGTTTACGCGGAAATATTCAAAACCGGAAAAAGGGCAGGGGAAGCTTCAGATATTTGGCCATAATGATTTATCGAAGTTTATCGCTGAATTTGAAAAAATATTTGGGAAATGGATAGTTAATGAAGATTATCCGTATGAGGTCACTTCTCTTGAGCCCGGTCACTATCATTTTGATAAATTTGATATAAAGGTGTATAGAGGAAAACATGCCGACCAGAGTCTGATGTATCGATTCGAAGATCAATCGGGGAAAGTGTTTTTATATACCGGCGATACGGATATGTCAGATGAATTGCTCAATGCTGCCAGCGATGTTGATCTTCTTATCACGGAATTTTCGAGTACTAATGAGAATCCGGTCAGCGGGCATCTGTCACCACAGAAAATCAATGCGCTTCTTCAAAAATGTCGTCCAAAACTGACGCTTCTGAGTCACCTGACTCCGGAAACCGAAAAAGAAACGTCTATGTCACAAATAAAAGTTCCTTCCGGTTGTAAAGTCGAATTAGCCGAAGATTTCCGGCAAATCGAAATCTGAGGATATTTTTCTGAATTATGCTCAGCTTTGCAAGCTGACAGACCGAAAGTCAGGTAAATTGGACAAAATCCAAAATCGGCGGTCAGGATAAGTAAAAACACCCGGTATTCTTTCGATACCGGGTGTATGTGTTATATTTCCCGTTATTCTAACGATTCAATTTGATTAGTGATTTAAACAGGGCTTTATTCTGCTCAATGGTTTGTTCATTTCCATAAGCACAATAAACATTCTGATTAAGAATATCACTGACAAACTGTTTCATTTTCCGAATGTCGGCCACGGTTGTGCTGAGGACTTCATCACGTTCTTTCTGAAGTTTATCTTTTGTGATATTTTCGAAATAATATCTGACGGCAGTATTTCCCTGTTGTGAGGGAGTGATGGGTTGATCGATTCCGGAAATGGTTCCGATGATATATCGGGTCATTTCCTTTTTGTCGGCATTGAAGTTCGCGACATAGTCCGGGGTTCCGGCATAGATCATCAACGTATTTTCAAGATTCGGATCGCGGTAAGAGGCAAAATAGGCATCACCATTTGGGGAGAAATTGCACCAGCCGCCATAGGCGCCGCCGATCACACGAATGTTGTTATACAGATAATCACTTGAAAGAATCTGGTTTAATACATCTAATTTACCGTTCCATTTGTATCCAAGTTTCTTATAATTGTATCCTTGAACAACATACTGAACTTTCGATGCCGCCATAATGCCTTCGTTTTTCGGCGATGGTTTAAAGTTCCAGTCGTGATAACTGACCGGACGAACGTTGACAGTTTTCAGAAAACGCCGAAGTGATTTGGTAAATTGACGATAATCTTTTTTATCGCATGTCACGGTGACAATTAGATTTTCTTTACAGAACAATCGATTGTTAATGTTTTCTAATTTTGTAATTATCTCATCGGAATTTTTATCAAAATCTTTCAGTAGGTCTGTCACAAACCGGTAATAGTCAATACCGCCGGTCAATTCAGTAAACATTCCCCGATTACTGTAATACGAACGAGCGCGTCGTGCGGCATAGGCAAAGCCATTCGATTTGACACTGGCATCCAGTTGCGACTGATGACGAACCAGAACATCTTTCAGACGGTCTTTGTCATTCAGGATTGTATTACTGATAATTTCTCCCGTTAATTCAAAAAGTTTGCCTGTTTTTTCATCAGTCGATTTGCTGCTGACGATAAACTTGGGAATTAGTTGGTCGTCGTTCTGATTCCCCAGATAGGTGCCAAGGTAAGTATTAAAACCACCGGTATGCAATTTTAAGAGATTATCCAACTCGCCAAAAGCGTAGTTTTTAGTATTCATACTGCCAAGAAGCACAGACAAAAGTTTTGCATAGGGCAGATCTTCGACAGGTAATACTCTCAAATCATATAACAAGCGAACATAGACGATGTTATTTGTGAATGTTGGATAATAGAGGACTCGTGTCTTCTTGATGCTTTTTTTCTGAATCTGATAATAAGTAGCATCGGGATTAATGTCATCCAGGCTTAACAATGGAATCGTCGCCAGCGCTTCAGGAGTGTCTTCCTTTTTTTGATAGGCAATTAATGCCTTTGTATCCTGGATAAGCCGGTCTATCTGTTCGTCGTTCAAACTGGCTTTATAATCCGCTAACTCTTTGGCAATCTTTGCATTGATTTCTTTTTCCAGACCCGGTTTGGGTTTTAATGTCATTAAGACAACATGATTATTCTGAATAAAATACTGATCCAGAGTCTTTTCAAGATAGCCGTTTTGAATATCTTCTTTTAGATTATTCAACGGTTTCTCCCATTCAAGCGTCAGAAACGGATCACCGGAATAGATCCAGCCATTTAACAGATTAAAATCGTAGGTTAGTCCCTTCTGGGCATCATCACCTTCACGAAGATTGAATTCCGTCCGATTTAAGGTTGCTTCAACGGAATTTTTATCGACATCGTTTTTAATTGCATCTTTGATTGAATTCATAACGATATCATAGAACTTCTGGGCATCTTCAGGATTGGCATTTTGAACTGTAATCTGAAAAACGTTTTGTTTGTAATCATTAACATTTGCAGAGACTTCCCGTCCGATGCCGGCTTCCTGAAGCGCCAGTCGAATCGGCGCCGATTCCTGATTGACCAACACCTCTGCTAAAATATTCAACGCTGTGGTCAGTTTGCGGTCAACATTTAAACCGGTAACGAAATTCAGTGAGAGATACGTCTGGTTGGTCGTATCGGCACCTTCAGGTACGGAATAGTTTGCAATAACCGTTTTCATGCTGCCGAAGGGGGATTGAATTGGAATAGTAACGCTTGTATTCGATCGGGAATATTTTGAAAGATATTTTGAATCGATGAATTGCAATTCACCATGAATGTCTCCGTCACCATAGAGGAAGATCAGACTGTTTGACGGATGGTAATAGGTTTTATGATAGGCGATGAACTGATCATAAGTAAGGGTTGGAATCGCAAGGGGATACCCGCCGGAACTGTATGAATAAGGACTGTCGGGAAAAAGGGCTTTATCTATCTGATAGTCCAGCTCCCGGGCGGGGCTTGAAAAGGCGCCTTTCATCTCATTGTAAACAATCCCACGATATTCAATAGGAGCATCTTTATCGGTCAGTTCATAGTGCCAGCCTTCCTGCTTTAGAATTCTTGGGTCGCTGTAAATCAGAGGATTGAAAACCGCATCGAGGTAAATGTTCATCAGGTTGAAAAAATCCTTATCATTCATACTGGCGATTGGATAAATAGTTACATCACTGCCTGTGAAGGCATTCAAAAAGGTCTTCAGAGATCCCTTAGACAGAATATCAAAGGGACTTTTGACCGGAAAATTTTTGGAGCCATTTAACACACTATGTTCTGTAATATGGGGAGTACCTGCGTCGGAATTTGGAACCGTCTTGAAAGCGATTGAGAATGTTTTATTAGGGTCATCATTTATTATTTTAAAGAGATGAGCGCCGCTTTTTTCATGCTCAAAATAAAGACATTCGGCATTGACTTCTTTTACAAATCGTTTTTCAAGCAGTTTAAATCCGTAATAGGTACTGCCAATTTCAAAATCAGCAAACAGGGAGCCGGTTAACAGAAAGAAGCCAATCAGAAAAACAAGCAACTTTTGAGATCGAATTTTCATGAAATATTTCCTCCGTAATTTCACATTTGGTTTTTTATCATACTATGTAATTTAAACGAAAATCAGAATCATTGCCTCTATTTTGATGATTATTGTTAATAAATGTTGTCTTAATCAATAAAAAAATCTAAAACTGATTTTGAAATCTTACTTCTATTGAGATTTAATGAATCAGTCTAATACCAAAATATTGTTATTCTCATTTTAGAGTACAAATGATATCGTTATTAAATCAGGAATGCCTTTGCTTGATTTTCGATAGTGTTGTCCGTAATTTCAA
>QNCV01000275.1 GCA_003645845.1 Fidelibacterota bacterium
ACATTGACGAATTGGTGGATTACTCGGACCTGCCTGCCGCGTCGCGAAGGCAAGTTGGTGGAACCAGCATGAATCTTGGCGCGGCGCAGGCAGGGGTGCGCGGATGATCGGACGTCGTTCCCGCTACGCCGCGGGCATCCTTTATACGGATCACGGTGAAGAGTTCCTGGGGGCCCGTCCGCGCGTCGATACAACTCCCCGCCCGGATGACCGTTTCCACACCGTGGTCGACGGCGACAGGCTGGATCTGCTGGCGCACCACTACCTGGGCCGGGCCGACCTGTGGTGGATCATCTGCGATTACAACGACATCTTCTTCCCCTTGGAGCTCGAGCCCGGCACCGTGCTCCGGATTCCCTCCGTGGAGCATGTTCAGATGCGGCTGCTGATCTGAGCCCGCCTTTCGTTCCTTCCGTGCCGACACCTTTGCTTGAGCGCCGGTAAGTATCCGGTGAAGACCGCCATACCGGCGGTATGACCGGAGATAGGCGCATGGACCTCGATACATTCAAACCGACCTTTCTGATCCAGATCGAAGGGCAACAGCTCTCCGCGGATATCACGCAGGAAATCACCTCGTTCGTCTTCGAGGACAACGAGGAGGAGCTGGACGTGCTGGAGCTGTCCGTCACGGACCGCAACCTCCAGTTCGTGGACGACCCGCTATTCCAGGAGGGCAACGAGATCGTCGCCCGCTTCGGCTATGTCGATAACCTTTCGCCGCGCAAGAAGGCGGTCATCAAGGACATCGACTACGACTTTCCCGAAAACGGCGACCCGACCATCCGCATCAAGGCCTACGACAAAGGTTTCAAGCTGGCCGGAAAGGAAAACCAGAAGGTCTGGAAGAAACCGCCGCCCGGCATCCTCTACTCTGAAATCGCCGAGGAGATCGCCGCGGCCAACAGTCTCACCCCGTCAGTGAAACCCACCAAGGTACGGCATCTGCGGGTGGTGCAAAGCAACATCTCCGACGCCCGGTTCCTCAAGGAACTCGCGGCCAAAGCCCGTGAACAGGACGGTGACGGAGTTACGGGCTACGTCTTTTACATCCAGGACGACGAGCTGCACTTTCATCCCCGCGAGCTGGAGAAAAAGCCCGCCACGGTCCTCGAATACTTCACCGACCGCAAGGGCGTGCTCCGTTCCTTCCGCCCGTCCACCCAATCGCAAGGGGCCAAAGGGGCCGGAACGGAAACCAAGGCCGCCGGCGTCGATCCACGTAAAAAGGAACCAGTCGAACACAAGGCCAACAACGAGACCACGCCGGAACGCACGTCTCTCGGCAAGCGGACCTACCTGGTCGACGGCAATACCGGCGAAGGAACCTACAAGGAGCAGGAATCGGGACAGATCGTTCCCAGCTTCGAGCGGTCCGAAGGTTTCCACGAGGAGCCGCGGCAGGAACCGGCCCAGGACTTGGCCGAAGGCAAGTTCAAGGAAGCGGAACTCCGTCAGGTGGAGGCCGTGGCCGTCACCATCGGCATCCCCACGCTGCGCGCCAAGCAGAACGTGGAAATCAAAGGCGTCGGCCAGAAATTCTCCGGCGTCTATTACTGCCATTCCGTCCGCCACGTCATTGGCGAGGGCGGATATCACTGCGAACTCAAGCTCAAGAAGAACGCCCTGGGCAAGGGAGCCGGCGACAAGTCGGACAACGCCAAGGGCAAGCAAAACGACCAGGAAGCGCCTCCGACCCCGCAGGAAGAACCGCCTCCGATGGTGACCATCGACGCGGACAGCGGGCGGAGGCTGTGAGGAGGTGAAACACATGGGGAATCTAAGCAAAAACTTCTCCCGGCACGAGTTCGAATGTCGCTGCTGCGGCCGGGCGGAAATCAACCCGCGGCTTGTGGACGCGCTGCAGCAACTTCGTGATCTCGCAGGTCAGCCGGTTCGGATCTCCAGCGGTTACCGCTGTCCGGAGCACAACCGGGCCGTGGGCGGAGCGACACGGAGCCAGCATCTGCTCGGAAACGCAGCGGATATCGTGGTGCGTGGTCTCACGCCGGTCGAGTTGTACCGTCTGGCTGAAGAGGTGGAGGCTTTCCGAAACGGCGGGATCGGTCTTTATCCCGACAAGGGCTTCATTCACGTGGATGTACGCGACGCTCGGGCCCGCTGGGGGCAACTCGACGGGACAAATCCGCAGGACAGCGGATTTGGACGGCCTTCAGGCCGCCCCGAAGGGGTGCGAGCCAGGGACGGCGAGCATCAAATACGTAACGCTGGCGGAAGCGCTGGAAAGAACAGGAGGAAATGACCATGCAACAGCTTGAACAGATTCTGACCTTCATTTTGGATCACAAGGAGCTCATTACGACCCTGCTCGTAACGCTTCTCACCATCATCAAATTGACATCGTGGGGCCGGGCCAAGGCCGCGGCGCTGGACACGGTTATCGGGGTCATCGAGCGGATGGGGGCAAAGGAGGTCAAGAACGGCGTCGCGGCCCAGGAATTCAAACTCCAGACCGCTGCCAAGGATGCTCTTCGTCACGCGGTGGCCAAGGCCGACCCGAAAAAGAAGGTCGACGGACTGGCGACCCGTGTGGTCCGGGAGGTCCTGCGTGGCGTTCTGCCACGGAAGTAAGCGGGAGGACGGCTTGTGATTGAGACCCAGGACCGCCAGCACGAGGAACGATACAAGAACCGGTGGTACGGCAAGTACCGGGCCTTTGTACGCGACAACAACGACCCCGAACGACTTGGCCGCTGCAGGCTGGAGATCCCGGCTGTGCTCGGCAAGGGCAAGGACAACTGGTCCGACTGGGCCTGGCCCTGCTTTCCTTACGGCGGCAACGAGGACATCGGCGTGTTCCTCGTTCCCGAGGAAGGCGCTTCGGTCTGGGCGGAATTCGAGGGCGGCAATGTCCAGTACCCCATCTGGTCGGGCGTCTGGCTGGCTAAGAGCAATCCGGGGGAGCAGCCGGAGGAATCGAAGCGCGTTTGCAATGATCCCACCTGCCGCGACTGCGAGGACAAGGTCGAGCACAAGCCGGACCGACACGACGACCTGGAACACAGGAAATACCACGGCCATCCGCCGTACTACTGTCCGCGCCGCAAGGTGCTGCTCAAAACCGAAACCGGGCACACCTTCGTCGTCGACGACCGGGACGAGGAGGAATTCCTGAAGATCATCGACCGCGCCGGACAGATCATTCACATGGACTGCCGGGTAAAGCGGGACATCCAAACCGGAAACTCCCGCCGGCGCGGGACCAGGGACGCCGAGCAAGGTGATCAGTTGGACATCGCCGCTGACATCAAAGAGCAGCATGCCCGTATCGAGATCACCGATCTCTGCCGCCAGTTCATGCGCTGGGAGGCATGGAAGGACAAGGAGAAAATCCATATCCAGTCCTGCGACAAAACCCGGGCCCGCTGGCAGAAGATACTCATCGACACCACCAAGGGACGGGAAAAGATCCATATCTGGGGGCTTTGCGGCACGCAGGAAATCCTGATCGATTCCACAGCCGGCTCGGAAATGATCCGGCTGACCGACAAGGCCGGCCAGGTGGTGGTGATGAACGCGGCCGCGGGTCGGGAACGAATTCAGGCTACTGACAAATCGGGAAGCGTCATCCTCATGGACGGCGTTATGGGCAACATTATCGTCCGGTCCAGCAACAAGGTATTGATCAACACATGACGGAGACAGTGATGCAACCAGCGATTTCACTGGTAATGACCGTGTTCAACCGAGAGCCATTCCTGGGCGAAGCTATCGAAAGCGTTCTGGCACAGACCCGCCGCGATTTCGAGCTCGTAATCTGGGACGACGGCTCCGATGACCGCTCGGTGGAGATCGCCAGGGACTACGCCAAGCTGGACGACCGGATTCGAGTTTTCGCGGAAGAACATCAGGGGCGGTCATACGCCCTGAAAGCGGCGATTGCGGAAACCTCGGGAGCATACCTCGGCTGGGTGGACAGCGACGATGTTCTCTCTCCTCCGGCGCTGGAAAAAACCGCCGCGGTGCTCGACCGCGAGCCCGCTGTCGGTCTGGTTTATACGGACTATGTAACCATCGACAAAAACGGAAAGGCGCGCGGTTACGGGCGACGCTGC
>QNCV01000276.1 GCA_003645845.1 Fidelibacterota bacterium
GTCGAAGACATCATTATGGAGGAAAGCAACGATCCCGAGGCCGATTTCAATCGGGTATCCAAAATCATTACGGATATTCAGGCAATTAGCAACGGATGGAAACCGGACGCCACTGTGGATGTTTCCGGGAAAACAGATACAGAAACAAATGAAAGCGCCCCCCCCCCGGTCCTTGACGAAACATTGCTGAATGCTTTTATAGAACAACAGACGGCTGTTCTCCCGGAAATTGAAAAAGCAATTCTCCAATATGAAAAAGATCAAAATTTGGAAAATCTATCCGGTCTGAAACGAATCATTCATACGATGAAAGGAGAAGCCGGGGTCTGTGGTATCAATGATATCAGTACGCTTTGTCACAAGCTGGAAGATTATATTGACACCGAACAAGAATCTGAAACATCACCCGAAAATATATCACCGGATATATTACTGGAAGTCAAAGATTGGCTGGCGCAATTTCTGGATGCTCTTAGTCAAAAAATGTCACCGGCTGTTTCGCTTGAACAGATTCTGGCGAAACTGTCTCCGGCGCAGAATAAGGATAATCAACAATCCAATGCAATAATTGAAAATCTCCCGGAAAAATCCAATGTTCCCGACGATAATGTCGAAAATTATTCCCCGACGGAAAAATCTTCCAACCAGAGTGTTCAATCAATCCCAATCAGTGATCCTGAACTTGCCCGGGAGTTTATCGATGAAGCCAACGAGCACTTTGATGTGATTGATGAGAACCTGTTAGTTCTTGAAAACGAGCCCACAAATACCGATGCAATCAGCGCTGTATTCCGCGCTTTTCACACCATAAAAGGGGTTGCGGGATTTCTGGGACTGGGCGCTATCAGCGACCTGGCACATATAGCAGAGACACTATTGGATCAAGTCCGCAAAGGTGAACGGCGTTTTGAAGGATCAGTGATAGAAATTACGTTCCGGACTCATGATATGCTGCGCTCAATGGTCGAAGACTTAAGATCCGCTCTGGTTTCCGGAACCGACTTTCAGACAAATCCCGAGCTTCCGGCTTTGATGGCGTCGCTGAAAACAATTATGGAAAGCTCAGCGGAAGAATCGCTGATCAATGAACCGACAGACTTGTTATCACAAGTCAGTTCCGACAACATGACAACATCAGGACAGATATCAGAAAAAGACAAGTCGTCCGCCCCTTCCCAAACCGGTAAGGCCACCGGAAAAAACGGAATTAAAATTAATCAGACCATGCGTGTGGATACGGCAAAAATCGATAATTTACTCGACACAATTGGCGAGCTGGTAATTACTGAGTCTATTGTGGTCAGTGATCCGGCTATCCGTTCGCTGAAATCGATAACTCTGGAAAAAAACCTGGCTCTTCTGGATAAAATAACACGTTCGTTGCAGGACGCCGGTATGGCAATGCGCCTGGTGCCCATCGATGCGACTTTTCGGAAAATGGAACGACTGGTCAGAGATTTATGTCGTAAGTCCGGTAAAAAAGTGAATCTGATTATCGAAGGTGGCGATACGGAAATTGACAAAGGAATGGTTGAGAAACTGGGTGATCCTTTAATTCACATGATTCGCAATTCCATGGACCACGGAATTGAAAGCGCTGATGAGCGGCAAGCCCTTGGTAAAAACCCAATCGGTCAGATTGTAC
Source organism: Fidelibacterota bacterium (assembly GCA_003645845.1). GTDB lineage: Bacteria > Fidelibacterota > UBA2242 > UBA2242 > UBA2242 > B118-G9. Next base: position 1,646 of record QNCV01000276.1, read on the forward strand.
TACGGGCTTACCACAAAGGGGGCAATATTCATATTGATATTGAAGATGACGGCCGGGGTTTAAATCGGGAGGCAATTGTTGCCAAGGCAATTGAAAAAGGGATCATTGAATCGGATAATAATATGAGTGATCAGGAAGTATACTCCTTAATATTTAACGCCGGTTTTTCAACGGCCAAACAGGTAACCGAGATATCCGGACGCGGTGTCGGGATGGATGTTGTCAAACGGAACATCGAATCCATGCGGGGCAATGTGTTAATACAGTCCCGGCCCGGAAAAGGGTCAACTTTTACCATTGTTCTCCCTCTGACAATGGCAATTATTGACGGCATGCTGGCGAAAGTCGGTTCGGAAGTATACATAATACCAACCCTTTCCATCGTCGAATCACTCCGTCCGACGGCAGACATGGTATCGACGGTGACCGGCCGGGGTGAAGTGGTAAAATTCCGGGGCAATTTGTTACCGTTAATTCGGTTAGCCGGGATATTTGGCGTTAGCGGATCAATTGACGATCCGACTAATGCAACCATTATGGTCATAGAAGAAAGAGGACGGCAGTGGGGATTGCTTCTCGATGAAATTATCGGACAGCAGCAAATTGTCATAAAAAGTCTGAGCGCCGGTTTGGGAAACGTACCCGGCATAGCTGGCGTGAGTATCATGGCTGATGGTAAACCGGGATTAATTCTGGATGTGGCCGGATTAATTAAACTGGCAACGGCATAGGCAATCAAAAATAAAATAACTGCAAAAGGAGATAAGGAGGAAAAGATGACAGATAGTTTAAAAGATGTGAACGAACAAATAGGTAAAACACGGTCAGATAAATCCGGCAAATATCTTACCTTCAAACTGGGACCGGAAGCCTACGGTCTTGAGATACTGAAAGTAAGAGAAATTATCGGGCTAATGTCAATTACGGCTGTCCCGCGGACACCCGATTACATTCGGGGAGTCATCAATCTCCGGGGGAAAGTCATTCCGGTCGTCGATCTCAGAACGAAGTTTAGCATGGAATCCAAGGAGAATACAGACGAAACCTGTATAATCGTTGTGGATATTGGTGATGTGGAAATGGGAATTATAGTAGATGCAGTATCGGAAGTACTTGAAATCGGAAGCGGAGACGTCGAGGATGTTCCGACATTCGGAAACGGTGTCAATACTGATTTTATCCTCGGGATGGGCAAGGTCGGTGAAAAAGTCATCATTTTACTGGATATCAGTAAGGTGTTGGGCAAAGAGGGCACGCTGGACGTTTTGGCTCTTTCAGAATCCAAGGAAGCGTAATGTCCAATGATCATTACAGATACATATAAATCGCGAACACTCGAACTTTGATTGAAAGTGTATTATGGCTTTTACCTATTTTTTCAGAGATTTTCAAACTATCAATCTGGCGGTTTCCCATTTAATCCCAACAATACAGGGTCGCCGGGAGATAAAAATCTGGGATGCCGGCTGTGCCCACGGTCCGGAACCTTACACCCTGGCAATTATGTTATCAGAAAATATGGGCACTTTTGCATTTAAAAATGTCCGAATCGATGCCAGCGATATTGATACCAGCAATCTCTTTCGTGACACAATCGAAAAAGGCGTATATCCTCTTGTCGAATTAAAGCGGATTCCTCAGCCCATATTTGAAAAATATTTTAAAAAAAATGGCAAAGAGGATTACTATATCATCGATTACTCAATTCGGAACCGGGTCAAGTATTACCGCCATGATTTGCTGACACTGAAACCGATCGGTTATGACTACTCATTTATATTGTGCAAAAATGTACTTCTGCATTTCCAGGCCGAGGAACGGATCAAAGTCCTAAAAATGTTTCACCAAAGTTTAACGCCGGGTGGTCTGTTGGCCATGGAACATACCCAGGATTTACCAAAAGAAGTTAATCACCTTTTCACCCGGATCGCCAATGGCGCTCAGATTTACAAAAGACGCTGAAAGGTTGTTGCTGAAAGAAGTTAGATGAAAGTATTTAATTTGATTAACAGACATAACAATAATACCTATTCATCAAACGCTTACTATATCCGCGGAGAATGGAACACTCTTGAAGATGTAAATACATTGATTGATGTCGGTCGGGATCCAATCCTATTTACGGAATTGGAAAAGTTAAATACAGGTGTAGGCAAGACCAGAGTTGAAAAAGTACTGCTGACTCACGGACATTATGATCACTGCTCAAATTTAAGTAAAATTGTCGATTTATGGCATCCGCAGGTATATGCATTATCCCGATCAATCGCTAATGTTACAGACATTGTCCGCGAAGATATGAATATCAGGATTGGTGACCGGGAAGCTGTCGTAATTATCTGTCCCGGTCATAGCAATGATTCAGTATGTTTCTATATCCCCGATGAAAAGGTCCTGTTCTCCGGTGACAATCAAC
>QNCV01000277.1 GCA_003645845.1 Fidelibacterota bacterium
GCCTTTAGTAACAATATCGCAACGGTTGAAGTGGATACTAACCTAATGATTCTCACGTCAATCGGTAGCTCCGGCGAAAAATCCACAACGATTACATGGAAATATTTTGAAGATCACCCCTTCAATCATATTATCACTTTCGGACAAAACCTTGACACATCAAATTTCACCCTAACATCAATGTCAGCACATGAGGCCACTCAGTTTGAAGAGTTGCCTACCGTAGATATGTTCTATTATTACAGCATTGCCGACTATATTTACACAGGCGATCAACATTTTAACTCCCCGCTTCCCAGTGGAATTCACTATGTCAACGGGCACGTGAATGCCGGTAACGGAACCTATCTCGATGGCACACTGATTGCCACCAAGGGAATCAAATTCACAGGCCATGTTACCATTAATGCCCAAAAGGTTCCCGGTACCAATATCTATTATCCGGCGTTGATTGCCTGCGATACCACCCTGGCCGAAAATGATGAAATTCTGGGAACGCCCAACTTAATAGTTAACGGTCCCATTTATTCGACAGGTTTTATCTGTTTCAAAGGTGAGCACATTTCAGGACCGATCATTGCCCCATCCGTAGAGTTAAAAAGCGGCGTTGTTATTGATGACGCCGGCAGCCCGCAATATTATCAGAATCCCCCCGGTTTCTCGACCGTTACCGAAGAGAAGGATTATCCGAAATTTTTTAAAAAGGGAACCTGGACAAAGGTGAATTAGAAATGATATTCAGGGAATCATTATCAGTGGGACTCGATATCGGCCGTAATGCCGTAAAAATAGCCGGTATTAAAAAGCAGAGAATTCCGAAAATTGAATTTTTGTGGCATTACGATTTTGTTCTATCCGGAAAAGTCAAACGACTGGAAGAACTTACCGACACAATCATTGTTCAGACCTTACGGGAAATCCTCAAAGAAATCCCCCTTTCAATAAAAAGAGTGCATACCACCCTTTCAACACCTGAAACAGAGGTCAGAACTATTGAAATGCCTCTGATTAATTCCGGCGAGATCAAACCGGCGCTGCGCTGGAACCTGGCAAGTGTAATCGTGGCGCCTATTGAGGAAGTTGAATACGACTACTTTGTTCTGAACAGAAATAAAAATGCCAATACTATGAATGTTCTGGTTGGACTTGCCAGCCGGGAAAAGCTGACAAAACATCTCGATATTCTGCATCGTACAAGGCTTGAGCCTTTAAGTGTCGATATTGATTCACTGGCAATCTATAATGCGTTTGTTTCACTCTATCCCTTTAAAGAAAATCAGACTGTGATATTGATGAATATCGGCGCCGAAAAAACAACAGTCATTATCTGTCATCCCGAGCATGATCCGACGATTATCTCACATCCGATCGGAGGAAACACTATCACGAGGCAGATTGAAAGTTATCTTCACATCTCATTTAAAGACGCCGAAGAACAGAAAATTAATTACAGTCTTTCAACTGACAGAGAATCCCTTGAGTTTCTTCCGATTCCGGAAGCAAAATGGCAGGAATTTTTCTATCAGTTTGCCAATCAATTAAGTGACATTATTAATCAGATAAATATTTATTATCAGGTCCAGAATGGTGTTGATCCGGCCGAAAAAATTCTGATTACCGGCGGCGGTTCGAATTTAACCGGTCTGGATCTCTTCCTGGCTCAAAAATCCCGGATATCTGTACAGCGCTGGGACCCGACTGAAAACGAACAAATTAGTTATCATTCGGAAAAGTCCGGTTCAAAAATAAACGGAATTCAATTTACAACCGCAATAGGTCTGGCATTGAGAGATTAATATGCAGCCGATTACGATAAATCTGCTTGGTAACTCGAATCTGTTGAAAAAACAGAAACGGTTGAAATTCCTGCTATCGTCCGCCTACATATTTTTATGGTTTTTTTCCGCCTTCATGATTTTCCACATTTATAAAACCAATTTATTTATCTCCTCAATTTACCTGAAAGAAATTCAAAAGATCAGTACGGAAATCACCAGCCAGGGACCTAAATTTGAACGAATCCGTTATCTGAGTCATCAAAAAACGTCATTGGAGAAACAGTACAAAGAACGTAACCGGATCATTAACAGACCCGAATTCTGGTCACAGAAAATGCTAGCACTGGCAAGCCTGACACCGGAAAATATCCGGCTGAATAAACTGGAAGTCCGAACTCGCCCTGATAAGAAAAAAAACAAGGAATACCTGCATTTATCGGGAACTGCCAAAGTAAGTTCACTCACACCCGATAATGATCTACTCAATCAGTACAAAAAATCTTTGGAAAATAACGCCGACTTTATGAAAAATCTATCCGAAATAAGCATTCTGGAAACTCGCATTGAAAGGCATGACAGCCAACCCGTTATGTCATTTTCAATAGGAGTATATTAGAATGAACATTGACCTCGATCGTAGCTCCGGCCTCTTACGAAATATCTTCAAACCCACCTGGTTCATCCTGGCCATCTTTATCTATAGCGCAACAATCACCATGAGCAATCTGGTTCTCATCAAACCTCAGGTAAAACGATTTAAATTACTGGAAGCTAAAAAAAATGAGATGGATTCTGTGCTGGATGATATCCAACTCAGAGATATAGATAAAACAATCTCTTCTTTAGAAGAGCAGATTAATTATTATACCAATGAACAAAAAATATTTAAAAACAAAATCATCGACCGCCAGAATATCTCTCAGGTCCTTGGCGAGCTCACCCGGTTGGTCAGTAAATCGGGTTTGAATCTGAATTATATCGATCCTCTGCCGCCTTCTTCCAAAATCGGAAGAAATTATCAAAAACTACCCATTACCATTCGCTTGTCAGGATCATATAAAGATTTTATCCGGTTTTTAAATACGCTTTCAACTGCCAAATACTGGTTATTAATCGACAACTACGATATTTCCAATACAAAAACCCTTGAGGAAAACAATTACACCGTTAACATCTACACCATAGTGAAATAATGGATTCTGTTAAACGAAATATTGTCCTTATTACAATCCTTGGTTTGGCAATTCCTGCCGTTTTCGCAATCCGATACAGACATCACACAGACAATTCATGGTATACCGTACAACAAAATATGCGGAATCTTCAGGAAGAGGTCCAGACAATTCGAAGCATCAACCATGATGTGCTTGCCAAACTGGATTTGAGTGAACAACCCGATAAAGAACAAGCCGGTATTTTATCAGTGGACGTTCCCAGTAATATACGCGATCCCTTTGTATTTCCCGATGAACTCATTCTCGAAAAGGCAAAACATTATGCCGCAACGCAGAAGACAACAAACCGGAAGCGGAAAAAACCAAAACAGGAGCAGGAAAAACCAAAAACCGTTTTAAAACTCGCTGGTATTATTTACGATAAAGTCAATCCAATGGCCATCATTAATGATGAAATTTATAAAGTAAAAGATCAAATCGGTGAATATACAATCACTGCTATCAATGAAAAAGGGGTCACGTTGACCTCAAAAAAGGGAAGACTATTTTTAAAAACACCGGTTATAGAATAGGAATTGATTTATGGGTGTTGATATGAAACAGAAAACATGGACAATTAAGGGAATTTTAATCCTGTGTCTGCTATTTGAGACCGTCATTGCACAGGTTGCGCTGCCGAGCAGTGCAAAAATCTCGATGAATGTCAAAGATGCATCTATTTATAATGTTCTGAAAATTCTGGAAGCTAAAACCGGCTTGAAATTTGTCGTAGATCCTGCTGTTCAGAATCGAAAAATCACCGTCAATCTGGAAGACGTTTATCCCGATGAAGCCATTACTGCAATTATGGAATCCAACGACCTCGGATTCCGGCGAATCGAAGGCGTCGATGTCTATATTGTCAGTGATAAGCGCCGGATCATGAGGGAGACTGAAATTCTGCGGATTCCATGTCACTTTGCCGATGCTCGTCAACTTCAAAAGATGTTGATGAATATTGTCACTCCCGGGATCGGTGCGGTCATCGCGGATGAAAGAACTAATACCCTGATCATCAGAGACAATCCGGAAGTCCTGAATCTCTTTGAA
>QNCV01000278.1 GCA_003645845.1 Fidelibacterota bacterium
GTCATCTCCTTGATATTCAACACCATGGGCCGCCCCTTAACCAGGGCTAACATATTGATGCCGAAAGTAGTCTGAAGTTGTGTATGTTTGTACAAATAGTTAATAATAACATTAGGATTAAAGTCTTTTTTCAATTCAATGACGATTCGCATGCCTTCGCGGTCTGATTCGTCACGTAAATCAGAAATTCCTTCCAATTTGCGTTCTTTAATCAGACTGACTATTTTGTTGATTAAATTTAACTTGTTAACCTGAAACGGAATTTCTTTAATAATAATCGCTTCTCTCCCACCGCGACGTTCTTCAATTTCTACTTTCCCGCGTACACGTATTTTGCCATAACCCGTTTCGTATGCCTGCCGAATTCCATCTACGCCGTAAATGATACCTCCGGTAGGGAAGTCCGGTCCTTTTAAGTATTGCATTATTTCGCTGATTTCAATATCCGGATTGTCAATAACTGCTTTTATGGCGTTTACAACTTCGCCTAAATTGTGTGGCGGAATATTGGTGGCCATACCCACCGCGATTCCACTGGCACCATTAATAAGTAAATTTGGTAGTTTTGCAGGTAAGACAACCGGTTCCTTTAAAGTATCATCAAAGTTAGGAACGAAATCAACGGTATTCTTATTAATGTCCGTTAAGAGTTCCTCTGCTATTCGTTGTAGTCTTACTTCTGTGTAACGCATGGCTGCAGGTGAATCACCATCAACCGAGCCAAAATTACCCTGACCATCAATTAAGGGATAGCGCAAAGAAAAATCCTGAACCATGCGAACAATGGTATCATAAACCGCCATATCACCATGAGGGTGATATTTTCCCATCACTTCACCAACTATTCTGGCGCTTTTCTTAAAAGGCTTATTGTGTTGCACTCCCATTTCATGCATACCATATAAAACTCGGCGGTGGACCGGCTTTAAACCGTCACGCACATCGGGTAAAGCACGCGCAACAATTACGGACATGGAATAATCAAGATACGATTCACGCATCTCGTCTTCTATTAAAATAGGAATTATTTTTTCATTAGAAGCCATTTTTACTCCTTACTAAACATCAAGATTTCTTACAAACTGCGCATTTTCTTCAATGAACTTTTTACGCGGCGCAACTTCTTCGCCCATTAGAATGGTAAAAATTTGATCAGCCTCCATAGCATTCTCAATACTTACCTGTAATATGGTTCGGGTTTCGGGATTCATGGTGGTTTCCCATAACTGTTCTGGATTCATTTCACCCAAACCTTTATAACGTTGAATCGATAATTTTCCTTCATCAACGCCTAACTCTTTAATAATACGATCTTTTTCCTCATCATCAAAGGCGTAATACTCTTCTTTTCCATTTTTGATTTTGTAAAGGGGTGGCTGGGCGATGTAAATTTTGCCCTGCTGCACCAATTCTCCCATGTAGCGATAAAAGAAAGTGAGCAACAAGGTTCGGATATGGGCTCCGTCCACATCGGCGTCTGTCATGATGATTATTTTATCATAACGCAATTTTTCAATATCAAAACTATCTGAACCAATTCCCGTACCAATGGCCGTAATGATGGTTTTAATTTCATCATTGCTTAAAATTTTGTCCAGGCGGGCTTTTTCTACGTTAAGTATTTTTCCTTTCAAAGGCAAAATGGCCTGAAAACGTCGATCCCTGGCCTGCTTTGCAGAACCACCTGCCGAATCGCCCTCCACCAAATACAGTTCTGATTCTTTCGGATCATTAGACGAGCAATCAGCCAATTTTCCTGGCAAAGAACTACCATCCAGAGCGGTTTTCCGTCTGGTTAATTCCCTAGCCTGACGCGCTGCCTCACGTGCCCGGGCAGCGCTAATACATTTTTCAATAATTGGTTTTGCAATCGCTGGATTTTCCTCCAGGAATTCATATAGTTTTTCATTAACTAGCGTTTCTACTGCGCTACGTACTTCAGAATTTCCTAATTTGGTTTTTGTTTGGCCTTCAAATTGCGGTTCAGAAACTTTTACTGAAATCACTGCGGTTAAACCTTCACGAACATCTTCGCCCGAGAGGGTAATTTTTTCATTATTTTTTATTAGATTATATTTTTGCGCATAACTATTTATGGTACGCGTTAAAGCTGATTTAAAACCCGATAAATGTGTTCCGCCTTCAATTGTATTTACATTATTACAATAAGTTAAAATATTTTCGGTGTAAGCTGAATTATATTGCATGGCAATTTCAATGGGAATTCCATCGCGCTCGCCTTCAATGTAAATCGGTTCATCGTGCAAGGTAGTTCTGCTTTCATCGAGATAAGTAACAAACTCTTTTAAGCCACCTTCGTATTTAAAGGTTTCCTGGTGGTTGTCCCGCTCATCCTTAATAGTAATTTCCAAATTCCTGTTTAAAAAGGCCAGTTCACGCAAACGGTTGGCTAAAATTTCGAACTTATAATGTATTCTTTTAAAGATTTCATCGTCTGCTAAAAAAGTTATTTTAGTGCCTTGTTTTTCTGTTTCACCAACGATCTCTAAGTCACTAACCGGAATACCCCGTTCGTAAGATTGTTTGTATATCTTCTTGTTACGGAAAATCTCCACTGTACACCATTTGGAAAGAGCATTAACCACCGAAGCTCCGACACCATGAAGTCCACCGGAAACTTTGTAGGTATTTTTATCAAATTTACCACCTGCATGCAAGGTTGTCATAATGATTTCTACTGCTGGTCTCTTTTCAATCGGATGAATATCAACCGGAATTCCCCTGCCATCATCTTCTACAGAGATGGATTCATCCGGATGGATTGTTACCTCAATTTTAGAAGCAAAGCCAGCCATTGCTTCATCAATACTATTATCCACAATTTCGTAAACAAGATGGTGCAATCCTTTGGAAGTCACATCGCCAATATACATGGCAGGACGTTTTCTAACGGCTTCCAGCCCTTTTAAAACCTGAATATTCTTTGCTGTGTATTCTTTTGCTGACATTGTATCACCTATACAATTTTAATATCTTTAACGTTCAATTGATTAAATTTTGAATTTAATCTGTAAATCATTTTCTTTTTGAATTGTTGTAATTCATTGGCCCATGATTCTGAAATCGCTTCAATAACCAATACATCACCTTCAAATTTAACCGGTCGGCAAATTCGCGTGATGTTTTTGTCAAATACTTCATCCCAGTTTTGTAATATCCATAATCTAATAAAATTATCGTATACATCTATGTCTTTTAGTACCGATTGTAAAACAGTACCAATTGATTTTGCCTTATGATTCAATGCTTACCTGCCCGTTTGAAACAAACCATAAAGACACATCATTCAATTGCGAATCGAATTTTTGTACATCTGTTGTTGTGATAAATGTTTGGAAATTTAATTCTCTAATATACTCTATTACTTTTTGTATTCGTGACATATCTAATTCACTGAAAATATCATCTAAAAGTAAAATAGGTTCTTCATTAACTTTGTTTTTTATTAAATTGGCCTCGGCAAATTTCAAACTGATTAAAAATGTTTTATTTTCTCCCTGAGAACCGAAAATTTTGATAGGAGCATTGTTCTTGAAAAATAGGAGATCATCTCGATGTGCTCCTATTGTAGTACTACCATAAGCAATGTCCCGTTCCTTAATTTCAGTTAATTTTTGCAAATAATAGTTTTTAATTTCTTCTTCTTGTTGCAAACCAGAATCGAAAAATGTTTGATATTGAATTTTTACTATTTCGTCAGTACTGGCCATTTGTTTGTAATAATTTTCTAATAATGAATTAAATTCATTAATAACTTCTCTGCGTTTTAAGCACACATAGGAAGCAAATTTAGCTAATTGTAAATCCCAAGGAAGTAAAGATGTTTCTTTCTGGCTTCCTTCTTTGATTAATGTTAATAATTTATTTCTATGTTTTAAAATTTTTAATAATTGTTTTAATGATTGTAAATAAATTGGATCTATTTGCGATATTAAAATATCAATAAATTTTCTTCTAAAAGAAGGCGGCCCGTATGTTAATTCTAAATCTTCTAACGAAAGAAGAATAA
>QNCV01000279.1 GCA_003645845.1 Fidelibacterota bacterium
AGATATTACTATCCTGAAGGAACATTCGAATATGTGTTCCGGCGCCGGTCAGAAATTGATCATTGAGGATGTTCAATCCCATCATCTTGACCGGGTTGTCATCGCCTCCTGCTCTCCTCAATTTCATGAAAAAACCTTCAAAGCGACTCTGGAAAGGGCTGGTTTGAATCCTTATGTCCTGGAGATGGCTAATTTTCGGGAACACTGTTCCTGGACACACCGAAGCGAACCGGAAATTGCGACGGAAAAAGCAATCGATCTCATTAGAAGTTCGATTGAAAAAGTCCGGCATGATTACCCGTTGGAAAAGAAAAAAATTGCTATGGGTAACCGGGTTTTGGTCATTGGTGGTGGAGTAGCCGGGATTCAGGCATCACTTGATTTGGCCAATGCAGGGAAAGAGGTAACTCTGGTAGAGAAAGAGCCGACTATCGGCGGTAATATGGCGATGCTGACAAAAACTTTTCCTACCGAAGATTGTGCTGCCTGTATTATTTCCCCGAAAATGGCTGAGGTACAGGATCACCCGAATATTCGCTTACTGACAAACACAGAAATTGTAAATACAACAGGACATCGACTACGTTTTGAAATAACCGCACAAAAGAAACCACGCTTCATCAAAGACACCATCGATATGGACCAGTGTCTCGGATGTGAAAAATGTGTCGAAGCCTGCCCTGTATCGGTGCCGAATCAGTGGGAGCAGGGCATTACCGATCGGAAAGCGATTTATATCCCGGCAGCATTGGCCATACCTTATAAATACCTAATTGACGAAGATGCCTGTCTTCATCTTCAGGGACAATCCTGTCGGAAATGTGCTGATGTTTGTCCGCAAAACGCTATCGATTTTTCCCAAAAATCGGAGACAACGCAGTTTACCGTGGATTCCGTGGTTGTCGCCACTGGATTTGACATTATTGATCCCCGTGAAAAACCGGTCTTTGGTTATGAAAAGTATGAAAATGTTGTTACCGGTTTGGAGATGGAACGGATCGTGGATCATATTAGTGAGAATCCGCCGCCCCGGGACGTTGGTAATCGGGTTGGATTTATCCAATGTGTGGGCTCGCGGGATGAGCAGACCGGCCGGGAATACTGTTCCCGGGTCTGTTGCATGTACGCCATTAAACTGGCATCTCTGCTGAAACAGGCCCGTCCGAACACCGATATCTATATTTTTTATACAGACATTCGGGCGTTTGGCAAAGGGTACGAGGAATACTATAAAAAATCCCAGAGTATGGGAATAAAATTTATTCGTGGCAAAGTCGCGGAATTGGAGGAAAATCCTGAGAATAAAAAAATTATTGTTCATGGAGAGGATACTCTTTCCCGGCAAATTATTGAAGCCGAATTCGATCTAATGGTGCTCTCGACCGGTATTCAACTGAGTAAGAGTTCTGACAAAATCGCAGATTCTCTCAAATTGGCAAAAAGTTCCGATGGTTTTTTCCAGGAGGCTCATCCAAAGTTCAGACCTGTGGATACCTTGGTTGAAGGCGTTTTCCTGGCGGGCACCGCCCAGGGTCCTAAAGATATTCCCGATACGGTTGCCCAGGCCAGTGCGGCCGCAGCCCGGGTAATCGGCACATTGGCACAGAAGGAATTTGAAGTCGATCCAATGCTTGCGTTTGTGCATGAAGATCTTTGTGATGGATGTGGCGCCTGTGTTTCAAAATGCCCTAAAAGCGCCATCCAGATGAATAGTGAAAATAAAGCGTATGTCAGCGAAGCGCTTTGTGTGGGGTGTGGTTCTTGCATCGCCAGCTGCCCGCATGAAGCACTGGATCTGCACGGGTATACAAATTCTCAACTTTACGCTGCAATTCAGGGTGCATTGGCTGGAAAAACCGACGCTCAGAAGCGGATTATCGTGTTTGCTGATGACAGTTGTACCTATCGGGTTGCTGACGCGGTTGGCATTCGTAAAATGACCTATTCGGGCGATGTGCGGATCATTCGAATCCCCAGTGCATCGAGAATTACGGATAAGTTGATTATCTACACCTTTCAGCAGGGAGCCGATGGCATTTTAATTGGTGATTGCCCGGAAAAGAGTTCCCGCTTTGCATGGAGCAAACAGCAGACGCTGGAAAACATCAAAGCGGCGCAATCTTACCTGAAAACCATTGGGATTGAAAACAAACGAATGGTCTTTGCCGAATTTGCATCGGGAATGCTGGCGGATTTTGTGAACAGGGTTAATCAGCTCGCCGATGTAATAAAAACATCCGAAACTGTTCAAGTCAATTCTAACCGGTGATAGTGGAGTACTTGCATGGCTAATAAGATAATTATAGATGATTCAACGGTTGCGTTTTTTAACCTGATTTCAGAACTCAGCGGTGAGACGATAACCCTTTGTGATCAGTGTGGTACCTGTTCCGGCGGCTGTCCCTTTGTGAACGATATGGATTTAATGCCGTCTCAATTAATGCGGAAAACCCTGCTGGGTCAGGAAGATGTCCTGGAGTCGAAGACGATGTGGCTGTGTGCTACTTGTAATACCTGTACGGTTCGCTGCCCCAGAGGACTGGATGTGTCAAAAGTTGCCGAAGCGCTTCGCCAGGTTAAGCTCAGACAATCCCTTGATAAAATTAAATTGAACGAAATATCCGACGAGGAATTGAAAGAATTACCGCCAATTGCGATCATTGCCGCTAATCGAAAATTAGTATCCTGAGACGGAGAAAATAACCAATGCTGAAAATACCTTACTTTCCCGGATGTACCCTGAAATCAAATGCCCAGCATTTTGAAGATTCCGCCATTGCCGCCGCCAGAGAGCTCGGTATAGAGTTTGTCGAACTTCCGCGGTGGAACTGTTGCGGAGTTGTTTCGTCCCTGACCACTGATGATATTATGCATCATGTTGCACCGGTGCGGAATTTCGTACGGGTGCTAGAGATGAATTCCGAAGGGCTGGTCCAAAATGAGAAGCGGCTGATCACGCTATGCTCCATGTGCTTTAATACATTGAGCCGTTCGAATAAACGGGTAAAAAATAATACGGATGATCTTGATGCGATTAATGAATTTATGTCAAATGAAATCGATTATGACGGATCGGTCAATGTTATTCACTTCCTGTCACTTTTAAAAGAAATTGGATTTGACAAAGTCCGTGACAGGGTGAAAAAACCGTTAAACAACCTGAAAATCGCCGGTTATTATGGCTGTATGTTACTCAGACCAACCGATATCGGCATTGACCACAGCGAAACGCCGTCAATTTTAGAAAATTTTATTGAATCACTTGGAGCAACGGCGATTGACTGGCACTCAAAAAGTAAATGCTGTGGCAGTTATCTGACATTGAGCAATAAAAACACTGCCCTTAATCTCAGTCATGATATTTTAACTGATGCCCAACGAAATGGCGCAGACCTGATTATTACCAGCTGTCCGTTGTGTGCATTCAATCTGGACAACCGCCAAAAGGATATCAAGCAAAAGTTTCCGGATTTTGAATCGATTCCGGTGTTTTATTTTACTGAATTGATGACGGTTGCATTTGGACTGGAAAAACGATTGGGAGATTTTTCAGTTTAACTAAATCGGATATGTAATTATATTGACTGATAAACGATTATTTTAATGACTGAATGGGTGAACAAATGACTAAACCGAAAGTGGCATTTTACTGGTGTGCGTCATGCGGTGGGTGTGAAGAGGCTGTAGTCGATCTGGCGGAAGACATCCTGAAAGTAGTCGAAGCGGTGGATATTGTTCTCTGGCCGGTGGCCATGGATTTTAAGAAAAGCGATGTTGAAGCCATGCCCGATGGATCAATTGCCGTTTCATTTATTAACGGTGCCGTCAGAACGTCTGAACAGGATGAATGGGCGAAGCTGTTGCGAAGAAAATCGGGTCTCATTGTGGCCTTTGGGTCCTGTTCGCATCTGGGTGGGATTCCGGGATTGGCTAATCTTTCATCGCGGGACGAGCTGTTTAAAACCGCC
>QNCV01000280.1 GCA_003645845.1 Fidelibacterota bacterium
CCTGTTCGAGCAGATACTGCATCGCGGCATCCAGAGCACGGAATTTCAATGAGTCACTGGATTCTTTAACAAGCGGTTCGACCAGTTCCATGGCATTGTCCTTAAAGATGCCGGTAATATTCCCGTCGGCGTCTTTGACAATTGTTCCACCCGACGGAACAACCGTATTCTTGTCAATGCCAGCTATCTTCAGGGTAAGACTATTGGCTAATGCCATGTGCCCGTCTAATCGACTGACCCACAGCGGGTTATCCGGTGTTACTTCATCTATCCATTGACGTTTTGGCAATTCGCCGCCCTAGAGACTGTGATCCCAGTCGCCCCCCAGAATCCATTCACCCGGTTCCAGTGTTTTGGCATATTCGGCAATTCGCCGGGTGAATTCTTCGGGAGTCGCAGCATCACGCAATTGAACCGATGAGAGATGAAAACCGCCATCCAGCAGATGCAAATGAGAATCGGTAAATCCGGGGCAAACGAACATCCCATTTGCGTCAATAACGCGGGTTTTATCATTTATCATTTTATTAATTTCACGCGTTGTCCCAACCCGAATGATTTTATCATTGGAAATGGCAAGGGCTTCAGCATGAGGTTGTTTTTCATCAGCGGTCCAGATGTTAGCATTGATTATAGCGAGAGTCACTGGCTGTTCCTCCTGTACATTACACGATATGCAATTTAGCAAAACGACAATTCCCGTAAAGAATCCGATCGTTAATTTCATACAATATTTCCCAACTGCTATTTTCCTAATTTGGAATAATATAAACGGAAAATACATAATAGCCAAAAAAGAAAGGGACCGATACGAAAGCACCGGCCATGAAGATAATTTAACGTGAGAGATAACTGTCCTGAATAAAAATTAAGAATTATGAAAATGCTTTTATTTTTTATGAAAAGAGCCCATATTTGAATTACGATGAATCGGCTGAAAATTCTACTGTTATCGTTAGTCATGTTTCTCGCAACCTGTACGAAAATTGAAAAGGTATATGTTTTGCCCGAACGTGATGAGATTGTTGATGCATTGCATGAGGTGATTTCATCAGATGGTGTTTTTTCAATCGACGGATTTAATGATGGTGCAGCCTATTTTATGGATTATTCGTCCTCTTCACTGGGAAAAATGACCTTTCCGGATACCGCTGATTATGACATTGATGATATAAAAATCGGGCGGCAGATTACCCAGGTCTTTGATACGATAATTGTTTACGATGTCAAATGGGATTCCGCCTATGTGGACATAAAGTATCGCTTTAAAGGAAATCTGAAGATTGTCCTCTATGATATCGTCACCGACAGCACAGTTTCATCTGTCAATTATATCGAAGGTGAAGTCTACGACACCACCGGTTACAATATCGACTCCATGTATATTGATTTATACGACATCTGGCTTTATGATACAACTTATGTGATTGATACAACAACAGCTATCGTCGACAGCACGGTTAACTGGTCCTATGAAGATCACTATTCTGCTGTGGACTCAACAACAAAATCATTCAGCCACCGAACGGAGCAGAAGGCGATATTTTTGCGAACCGGTAACTCCAATAATGCCGCAAAAGATTGGAAATTGAAAAAGATTACACCGATTGTTTTTAAACCGATTGATGAATCCTTTACCATTTCAGAAGTGAAACTGACAGGTTCTGGAAATGCCACTGATGTTGATATTTTTAATAATGATACTGCTGATCCTTTGCAAACATATTTTATAAGGGATTCATTGCCAAGACTCGATTATCAGGGCACACTGACAATTACTTCAGTCGCCGTTGAAAACGAAAATCCATATCCTGAAGAACCGGGTGAACTGGTAATGGCTCATTTCGGGCAGGGTATCAATGTATATAAAGTTCGTAAAGGCCTCAGTAATTCCAACGATGACGGCAAACATACTGGCAGTTTAACTGTAGATTCTCACGGGACTCAGATATATCGTTTGTTTATTGACGCCATTGATTATTCAACGATTTTTACGCGATCAGGGGCATACAATGCACATATCTGGATGATTCCATATCAGGTTCCGTAATTCAATCTGTTTTCATGAATAAAACACCTTATGATGTCAATATTGGTCTGGAAATTCATGCCCGGTTGAAAACCCGTTCGAAGCTCTTTTGCCGGTGTGAAAATCGATTTGACGCTGAACCGAACACACTGACATGCCCGATCTGTCTGGGATTACCGGGCGCCCTGCCTGTTTTGAATAAAAAAGCGATTGAGTTTGCCATCAAACTGGGACTCGCTTGTAATTGCAGCATTTCCGAAATCACCCATTTTGACCGTAAAAATTACTTTTATCCCGATTTGCCGAAAGGTTTTCAAATCACCCAATACGAGAATCCAATTTGCCGTAACGGATTCCTGGTGGTTTCAGGAAGAAAAATTAAAATCCAACAGATTCATCTTGAAGAGGATGCCGGCAAATCAATCCACACAAATAGGGTAACATTGCTTGATTTCAACCGATGCGGGGTTCCGTTAGTTGAAATTGTCACCGAACCGATATTTTCTAACCCTGATGAAGTTATTGAATTTCTTTTACATCTTAAGCGGCTTTTGCAATATCTCGACATTTCTGACGGAAATATGGAAGAGGGAAGTCTGCGCTGCGATGCGAATATTTCATTGAAGCCGAAATCCTTCAGTGAAATGGGGGAGAAGGTCGAAGTCAAAAACATGAATTCTTTTAAAAGCGTTAAAAAGGCACTTGAATATGAAATCGTGCGACAGACTTTATTGCTGAACGAGCATAGAAATATAAATCAGGAAACCCGATATTGGAGTCAGGAGCAGCGGCGAACATTTCTGATGCGAAGGAAGGAAGACACGCCAGATTACCGCTATTTTCCTGAGCCTGATTTACCGGCATTGAAGATTGATACTGAATTGATAGATGCCTGCCGCTCAGAAATGCCTGAATCGCCGGATGATAGATTTCGAAGATTCCGGAGTGAATATGGTTTAACATCTGAAAATGCCGAATTATTAACGCGTGATAAATTAATTGCCGATTATTTTGAAGCGGTGAATTCACATGTCGAAGATTCTGATTTAGTGTGCCGCTGGATTGTGAATGAAGTATTTCGAATCTTGAAACATAATACTCGAGATATTTTATCTAATAAATTGAATGCCAGAAGGTTAGCCGAATTTATATGCCAAGTGAAAACGAAAAATATATCACCAAATCAGGCAAAATCCGTCTTTGATCAACTGTTGTCAGATCGACAGGTTAAATCGATTTTAAGTGATGTTGAATCAAAAAATAAAACTGATCAGATCAGTATGGTTCTTGATAAAATAATTAATGATAATTCACGGGAATGGCGGCGCTTAATTCAGGGCGAAAAAAAACTTCTTAATTTTTTTATCGGTCGGGTGATTAGAAAATTACCGGGATATATTGATCCTGTTCAGGTTAGATCTGAATTAAGTAGAAGGGTTGACAAAGAGAAGTCTTAATCCTTGGAAATTCTGGAAAAATGGATTAAACTACGGCGCTTTTTGGAGAGGTGTCCGAGTGGCTGAAGGAGCACGCTTGGAAAGCGTGTGTAGGTTTACGCCTACCCCGGGTTCGAATCCCGGTCTCTCCGCAAATGTACAAAGTATATGTATTGAAGAGTCTAACGGATAATTTTCATTATATAGGGCATACGCATGATCTTGATAAACGTTTACTTGAACATAATCATGGTAAAGTGCGTTCAACCAAAGCGCATGCTCCTTATGAAGTAATCTATACCGAGTATTATCAAACGAAATCCGAAGCACAGACCCGAGAATATTCCTTGAAAAGAGGCAAGGAAAATGTCTGGTTACGGGAGAAATTGAAGTCACAGAATCTTTGGTAAAACGCCTACCCCGGGTTCTTCCATCGGGAACTCCTGCTGGAGGAATCCCGGTCTCTCCGCAAATGTACAAAGTATATGTATTGAAG
>QNCV01000281.1 GCA_003645845.1 Fidelibacterota bacterium
AAATAACTCTCTGACCGGTCAATTAGAATATACTGATTCGGAGCCGATTGTTTACGCACTGAATTACCGGCCGAAATTGCCCGGACCGGAGGATTCGATAACTGTTACGGCAGCGGTATTCTGTCCTGTGTCGGTAGCGGGTGTTGATATTGCTTTCCGGCCGGGAAATTTAACGGTTATTGAGACGATCCCGATGATATATCAACCGGTGTTGAGCTCAAAAAAGATTGAAGACGCAGATCGCTGGATTGGTGTCATCCCGCCGCTTGGACCGGGTGGTTTTGGCGCTTTTCATATTAATATCAAGGGGGGCAATACGGCGCTGTCAGGGTATCCGAGAAACGGATATATTACGCTTTCTGTGATTGAACCACAGGTCTCCGGATTAAAAATAAATGAATTTATGGCAAGTAACAGCCGCACCGTTTCCGATGAGGCCGGTGAATTTGACGACTGGCTTGAGATTATGAACGTTGGCAATCAGTCGGTTTCGTTGAACGGGCTTTACCTGACCGATAAAATCGATAACTTTACCAAATGGCGATTTTCTTTGAGTGACAGTATCTTGGCGCCGGGTGAATTCCTGCTAATCTGGTGTGACGATGATGAGGAACAGGGCGGTTATCATACGAATTTCAAACTCAGCGCCAACGGAGAGTTTTTAGCCATTGTTGCGGAGGATGGCGTCACCGTGCTTGATTCAATCAGTTTCGGTGAACAAAGCGCCGATATTTCCTATGGGAGATACCCCGACGGTTATGATGCCTGGCAATATTTCTCGATTCCCACTCCGGGTGCTTCCAATGACGTTGGAACTTCAGTGAACGGGAGTCGGGCGGCGACTGAATTCCAATTGTTCAGGAATTATCCCAATCCCTTTAATATGACAACTACGATTTATTACAGTCTTTCTGGAAAAGCTTTTGTCCGGCTGGCCGTATTTGATCTCAGTGGCCGGCTGGTGGAGAGTCTGTTGGACAGGGAGCAAGCTGCCGGTGAACATTATTTTATCTGGCAAACCGCTCATTTGAGTTCGGGAATCTATTTCTGTGAGTTGAAAACCGAAAAGACTCTTAGGCGCATCAAAATGATGCTACTGAAGTAGTATCATATGACCACAGGATGGCGCGGTTTCTTATCGTGATTGATAAAAAGCATAGCATATTATTTTCCAACACTAAGCTGAAAAAGGGATGAGAGATAAAAAATACGGGAAAGTTATTCCCAGCGCAGGGCTTCGATAGGATCGAGCCGGGCGGCTTTCATGGCCGGATAAACCCCGAAGACCAGACCGATTACCACAGAAAATCCGACGCCCAGTATCACCGACCAGAAAGGGATTGTCGGGGGAAGTTTCAGAGCGCCGGCGATGATTACTCCGATCAGGACTCCGAACAGAACACCGATCAGTCCGCCGAACAGACAAATCCCGATTGACTCCGTCAGAAACTGATTGAGAATATGGCGTTTTTTAGCGCCAACTGCTTTGCGGATACCGATTTCCCGGGTGCGTTCGGTGACGGCGACCAGCATGATATTCATTATCCCGATTCCACCGACGAGCAGGGAAATTCCACAGATAACGACCGCCGCGATAAAGACAAACCCTGTCAGGTTTTTCAGTGTATTCATTATCGAATCCTGGGTGATTACCTCGAAGTCATTCGGTGAGCCGGGCGGAACTTTTCGGGCAATCCGCAAGATTCCGGTGACTTCATCCATGGCCTGAGCCATGCGGTTTGGGTGTGTTTTTACGGCAATATTAATGGAACGCATTTCGCCGTAACACTTGGTGAAGGTGTTAAACGGGATGACAACCAGGTTATCGCGGCTGTCACCCAGCAGTTTTCCCTGTGCCTCAATCAGTCCGATGACCTTGTAGCGGATGCCGTCGATTTTGATATATTTTCCAATCGGATAAATGAAAGGAAATAGTTTTTCAGTGACATCGGCGCCGAGAAGCGCTACGTAATCCTTACGGTGTATCTCTTCTTTTGTGAAGAATCGTCCTTCGGAAATGAAGCGGCCGTTGACATCTGCCCAATACCGATCGCCTCCGTAAAGCAGGACATTGGGGTTGGTGGCTTTATCCTGGTATTTGATCTGTTTTCCGTATGTGGCAATTTCCGAAGAAACAGCCTCAATTTCGGTAGCCCTCTCACGGATGGCTTTCACGTGTTCGAATTTCAGATCCTTGCGCATACGGATTTCCTTGGGAAGGCGTCCCATTCGAACGGCCGGATATTTCTGAATCCAGAAGATGTTACCACCGACACCGCTCAGCGCATTGATCATGTGTTGTTCCAGGGCATCAATGATGGACATCATGCCGATGACCGACATGACACCGATGACAATTCCCAGGGTCGTCAGGAATGTTCGTAGTTTGTTGGATTTGACGGTCTGCCAGGCAAGCCTGAATCCTTCATCGTAATTCATTATTCATACCTCAGGCATTCGATGGGATCAAGTTTTGCCGCCCGCCGGGCCGGATATATTCCGAAGAAGAGACCGACAAATGTCGAAAATCCGAGTCCCATGAAAACCGACCAGACCGGGACGGACGAAGGAAAAGGAGTGACTTTGTCGATAACCAGTGAAATCAGAAAGCTTAAAAATATTGCAATAAAGCCGCCGACACTGCAGATGATGATGGATTCAATGATAAACTGGAATGTGATGACTCTGCGCTTGGCTCCGAGTGCTTTACGAATGCCGATTTCCTTGCGGCGCTCCGCCACCGAAACCAGCATGATGTTCATGATGCCGATGCCACCTACAAGCAGTGACAGCGTGCCGATGCCGAAAGCCGCCGTATAGAGCCCGCCGGTCAATTGTTTGTACATATTGGTCAGCATTTCCTGCTGGTTAATTGAAAAATTATCCTCTTCCTGAGGCTTCAGTCTCCGGGAAACCCGCATCAGAAAACGGATTTCGTCTTTGACCTCATTGATCATATCCGAAGATGGAACCTGAACAAGAATGCGGATACTGCGCCTCGAACCGAAGTTTTTAAAAATGGTTCCGATAGGAACATACACTTCGGAGTCCAGGTCGTAGCCCAGCAGGCTGCCGCGTTTTTCCATGACGCCAATCACACGATAGGATACATTGCCGATTTTGATTCGTTCCCCGATGGCCGGAAGATTGTCAAATAGTTTTTCTTTAATCTCCCAACCGATGATACAGCTTGGTTTGTCCCGGTCAATCTCATTCTGAGTAAAATAGCGTCCCTCAGCGATTTTGTATCCCTCAATGGATTCATGTTCAACGGTAACCCCGGAAATAGAAATATCCGTCAATGATTTATCCCGGTACTTGATATTCCGGGATGTTCCCGTCGCCGGGGCGATTGCCTTGGCAAGTTTGGAATGTTTCATCAGGTAGCGGGCATCGTCCATGGTGATATCCGGACGGTTGCGGTATTTGAAAAAATCATCCATAATGATCCATGGGTATTTATGGATGAAAAGGGTGTTGCTGCCCAGAGCGGAAATCTGGCTTGAAAAGCCCTTATTCAGCCCGGCAATAATCGATGCGACGGAGACCACCGTCAAAACGCCAATAATGATTCCCAGAGTCGTCAATACGGCTCGCATCTTGTTCTGAGCCAGCGCCCGCACGGCGATCAGTACATTTTCCCACAGCCCGATCAACACCGAAATCATAGATTTTTTACCTGTATATCTTCGGCGATATTGCCGTCGAGAATATGAACGATTCGGTCGGCATGTTCAGCCACCTCACGTTCGTGAGTTACCAGAATAATCGTATTACCGGCTTTATGAAGTTCGTCGAAAATGCCCATGATCTCCTTGCCGGTCCTGGAATCAAGATTACCGGTGGGTTCGTCGGCCAGAATCAAAGATGGATTGTTAACCAGTGCCCGGGCAATGGCGACCCGCTG
>QNCV01000282.1 GCA_003645845.1 Fidelibacterota bacterium
CTCGGATCAAAATTTATACAGTAAATACATTTAAACAATTTTCCATTCTACGGGGGGAGCTCTTGGGAGATGGATAAGAACCATAAGAAAGCCCGATTTGAATATAATAACGGCCGAATGGGTCGGCTACGGCAGCAGGATCGATAAAGAACAATCCTCCCGCCCAAGAGCGCTGGTGGCATCGACCGATGCTGTCGCGGCTGATTATATCGCCGCCAAACATATTTTACTCCCCGAGACAATAAAAAATATGCCCGGTTCCGAAAAATGCTTGTTGAATGATCCCGACAATGAAGATGGGCCTTTTCACAAATTTTTAGTCTATGCATCAAAGGAAACAGGAGGTATATTGGACGAGTCCTTTATAAGTTTATATGAAAACACACCATAAACGGGTACTAAATGATTCGGGATGATCGGATTGATATGACTCAGAAACAACAACAATATTTTAAGGACTTTAGGGGCAGTCGAATTTTCTTCTCATATCACCCTCCGGATAAAAACAGGGAATCCGGCCGCGGTATCCTGATATGTGACGCCATTCTTGAAGAAAAACAGGATTCACGGCGTGCCATGGTTAATTTCGCAAACCTGGCCGCGGAAAATGGTTTCGGCGTTCTTCGATTCGATTATCGAGGTCAGGGCGAATCCGAGGGAGAATTTTCAGATTTCGGACCCGCCGATATAATAGAAGATATCAGATTTGCCTATAGAGAACTCGAAGAGAAATCAGGTACCTCCAAAATCGGAATTCTGAGCCTTCGATTCGGTTGCAATCTCGCTGTTGCCGCGGCGAAAGAATTACGGCCGGAATTCATGGTGTTCTGGGCGCCCGAGGTAAGCAGTAAAAATTACGCCGAATTCATCCTGAGATCGAATCTTACCAATCAATTGATAGTTTATAAAAAAGTGATCGAGGATAGGAAGGCTCTGATCAGAAGAATGAAAGCCGGCGAAATCGTCAACGTCGACGGGTACGGCTTGACCCTTGAGTGGTATGAATATATCTCCGGTGACGATTTTGCACGGCATCTTTCAAATCAGGATAATAAAATACTGATAATGGACATTGATCCTCACCCGGAACGAAATAGCAGACGATGGGATTCATTCAGGGAATCACTGGAAGAAATCGAAAATGGATGGGAAATCACAAGGGTCAAAGGCGATATTTTCTGGAAACTGACACCGATCTATGCCGAAAGGCCAAAAGAACCGTTTGAAAGAACAATTGAATTCCTGGAGAAGAATGTCTGACGTGCACAAAAAAATAGAACGCGAACCGATTGATTTCGAAAATGACGGCAATCGGCTGTACGGGATGATTCATCATCCCGTTGAAAATACCGCCGACAGGCCTGCGATTATTCTTCTCTCGGCCGGATTGAAAAATCGCATTGGATATGGCCGCCTTTACGTATCCCTGGCCGATTTTCTTGCCGAACAGGGATTTTTGACCCTGAGATACGACTACCACGGCTGCGGTGATTCCGATGGGCGGCTTTCACCCACGGGCGCCTATCATGAATTGCATGCCGATATTAACGGTTTTATACAAACCGGTCTGTTTGCCGGTGATACACTGAGAGCAATCGAATTCCTGAAGGAAAAAAACAGGTGCAGTAAGTTTGTTTTATGCGGTCTATGCGGAGGATCCAACAGTTCGCTTTATACATCAGTCTTAGATAAAAACATAATTTCAATTATCATGATAAACTTCCCTATTACCATAGATTCTAAACTTGCCCGGACTAAGTCCAAAGACAGCATGAACCTGTGGATGGTTGAATTCCTTTATAAATCATACTTGATAAAATTCTTCCAGCCCGGAGCATGGTTAAGGTTTCTTACTTTTAAATCTGATTATAAATCCATAATTAAGGTGTTCAAAACAAAAATATTTAAAAAGAATCCGGAACCTGAAAAAAAATCATCTGCCGATAAACAACAAAAGAATAATAAAAACAATTTTAATTATGACCTTCTGGACAAATTGACTTCATATTACGACTCGGGGAGAAATTCATATTTCATCTTTGCCGCAAATGACCCGATTTCACTCGATTTTGAAACATATTTTCAAAACAAGGCTGGGAAAAACCTATTGACAAAATATGAAAGACAATGGAAAAAAATAATAATTAAAGACAGTAATCATAGCTTTACCAATTTTGAATGGCGCGTTCAGCTTTTCAATAATATTCTAACATGTATAAAAAAAGAGATGAATAAAAAATGAATAAGAGTATTGGCAGGTTCAATATTTACAAAATGATCATAAATGATCGATTTGACCTGAATCGAAAACTTTCGGATAGTCTGAATGATCATTTAACAGAGGCGATCCAATGGCTGTGCAGAGCGCAGGATGCAACGCCGGATGATGGCTTTGCTCGTGCTTATAATTTAATGTCGGGCTGGCAATCATCGTATCCTGAAACAACAGGATACATTGTCCCAACGTTGATTAAATACTATAATAAGACCGGTGACAGAGAAATTCTGGAAAGATGTATTCGTGCATCAGACTGGCTTTTATCCCTGCAGTTTCCCGAGGGTGGAATCCAAGCCGGGACGATCAAGGAGGACACCGGGGTGCCGACGATCTTTAATACCGGTCAGGTTATATTTGCCTGGGTTGCCGCATACAATGAGACAAAAAATACCGCCTATCTGGATGCCATAAACAGGGCCTGCAACTGGCTGGCGAAATCACAGGATGATGACGGCGCCTGGAGAAAACACGGATCTGTCGTAACGCGTTGTCATATTAATATTTACAACACACGCACTGCCTGGGCGATGATGCTTGGCGGACAGCTGTTGGATGCAGAAAAATACCGTTTATATGCTCTTAGAAATATCGAATGGGCTTTAGATCAGATCGACGACAGAGGTGTTTTTGATGATAACTGCACTCAGGATCAATTCAAACCCCTAACCCATACCGTTGCATATACCATCCGAGGTATTCTGGAAATCGGCTTGGCTGCCGAAAACGAACATCTTCTAAATATCGCATCGAAATCGGCTAAGAAGGTTCTGGACAACCTGTCTTCGAGTGGTTTCCTTCCAGGACGATTTGATAAGAATTGGAAGCCCAATGCCCGTTACAATTGCCTGACAGGAGCCTGTCAGATGTCCATTATCTGGTTAAAACTATACGAGCTGGGAAAAGACGGTGATTTTTTCGACGGAGCGCAAAAAGCCGTCAAATTTGTCGCTTCCACTCAGGACCTGGAAACATCGAATTTGGGGATAAAAGGGGGCGTAAAAGGTTCCTATCCGGTCAATGGCGAATATTGTAAATTCGAGTATGTAAACTGGGCCGCCAAATTTTTCATTGATTCCGTACTTCTGTGGGACGAAATTGATCAAAAAGATAAATAAAGGATGACCGGTTGATCGTTAAAAAGAAAAAGCAGCTATCTGAAAATAATCTTAAGATTTGCTTATAAACAGCAATCAGACGATAAAAAATGAAAAAGACCAGTCAAATCTATCTTGATAGCAGTCAAAAAAATGTCTCATTCTCCATTAGTTCAAGACATCTTGTATATTGCTCTCTCATCTTCATATCAGTCCTGATTGGAGTATTATCTATTTATGTCGATGCTGTTTTTATTATTGTATCGCTTCTATCCATCTTATTTTCGATTCTATGTATAAACAGACCCAAGATCGGGTTGGTACTGTTTGTAATTCTAAGCCTTATCAGACCGGCCGATACTTTTCCCATTCTGGCCGCAATCCCTCTGGCCAAGCTTATTGGCGGATTGACTCTGATTTCGATTATTCTTAAATATATCATGACAAAAAAAATTGTCCTGGGCAGCAGACAGATGTTGCTTCTTCTGGTTTTTTCTTCAACATTGTTTATTTCTGTGCC
>QNCV01000283.1 GCA_003645845.1 Fidelibacterota bacterium
ACGAAAACCAAATGTAAAATATACGGTTCCTCTCAAAGAGGAGAGTGATTCTAAAAAGAAACCGGAAGAGATACAAAAAGAAATCGGTTTTACCGGAGCAACGAATAAGGATGAGCAAAAAAACGAAGATGTTAAACCCTTGAGCCGGGCACCGGAGACTCAAACTGAAGGGAAAAAGATTTCCGAATCTCAGAAAACATCTCCAAAGCCATCCGGGATAAAGTCCAACGGTAGTAAGGTCGAACTCAAAATTCCGGTTCCCACATTTACCCTGGTTGAGGTATTTAAAAAACAGAAGCTATACGACGAAGCGCTCCAGTTGCTGGATGTATTAGAGAAAAAATCGAAAAATCCCGCCCGTATCGAAAAAGAGCGCGCTAAGATTATGAAACTGAAAATGGAAGAGGAATAATCGGCCTTAAAGTGACTCGCCGATATATCGGATTTCGTAACTGATATCCACAGATTTGATAAGCATCGCCGTAACTGGGCAGTATTTTTTCTGCGATAGCCTGATGGCTTTTTCAATATTTGTTTTATTTAGATTTGTGCCTTTGAATATGTATATAAGATGTATTTTAGTAAACACTTTCGGGTGCTCATCTTGACGCTCGGCGCTTATTTCGATATGAAATTCGTCAACGGGGGTTCGCATTTTATTGATCAGTGATTCAACGTCCATAGCCGTACAGCCGCCGAGAGCTATTAATACCATTTCCATGGGCCTGGAGCCGGCATCGCTGCCTCCGAATTTTTCCACCGAGTCAAGAACAACCCAGTGATTGGAATCTCCTTTGGCTATAAATGTTGATCCTTTGGCGCGGTGTAGAGTTACTTGCATTACGGTTGTTTGTCCTTCTTGATTATAGTGTTCATTGACTCTATGATCTGGTCAAGGTTTTCGATGTTTTTGGATTTGGCGATATCGTCCAGTGTACCCCAGACCGGTTCACCGCAGACAATACAGGCGATGCCGTGTTCTTTCAGCGGGCGGATCAGTTGGGGATAATCACTGACAATGTCCTCAATGTCGGAATCTTTGGAAATCATGGTTGTCGGCTCCTGTTTTGGATTCGTTTGTTTTCGGTTCGTTGAGATTGAGGGAAAGGAAGAGCTTTTGACAGACCTTCTCCGGAATTTCATCGCAGTTTTCAATTTCTTTATAAAGGTGAACAGTCTTCTTTACCTTATCGATATATACTTCACAGCTAGGACATTTAGCCAGATGATCCTGAATCTCTTTACAGGGCCCAGAGTCAAAGTCACAGCCAAGATATTCACAAATCTGTTTATATAACTCTGAGTCGTTTTTCATATCAAACCTTCTTTATCGATAATCTTTTCAAGTTCTTCTTTCAAATAGTTTCGGGCGCGCATGAGGCGAATTTTTGTGTTTGATGGTGTAATCTGGAGAATTTTGCTGGTGTCTTCGGTGGAGAGTTCATGAAGGTCGCGCAGGATAAAAACAGTACGGTATATATCCGGTAGTTTTTCTATCAGCTGATCCAGCTTTTTACGAAGATGTTTCCGGGCAAACTTACTGTAGTCGAAATCGGGCCAGTCGGCAATCTCGGTGGAGCTAATGTATTCGATATCGGGATCGTCAATGGAAACGTGTTGATACTTGTGGGGTTTTGATTTCAGTTTACGGAGACCGATATTGACAGCAATTCTGTACAGCCAGGTATAAAACGACGATTGACCTTTGAACTGGTGAATTTTTTTTACCATGATGAGAAAGGTTTCCTGGAGTATATCCTCGGCATCCTGTTCGGTACCGGTAAGACGGAGTCCGAGATGGTAGATTCGGCTGCGATAATTGACAACCAGCTGGCTTAGAGCGTTCCTGTCACCCTGTTGAGCCTTTGCAACAAGTTCTTCTTCATTGAATTGCGGTTTCGTTTCCAAAGTGCATTAATTTAGCAATCTGACTTTTAAAAAACCATCATCCAATTTGTCTCAATTGTAAAACAGCAAAAAATATTATGCCAACACTTCGGCGATTTTGTCGAGAAACTTTTGCTCCGGAACGGCCCCTTCCAGAGATGATGTTTCATTAATAATTGATTTAGGCACGCCACGGACGCTGTATTTCTGGGCGAGATGGGGAAATTCCGTTGCTTCGATCATATCTCCTGTAATATTGGGATTGGCCATTGCCAGACGATGGGCCGTTCTTACGGCCGAGGGACAGTAGGGACAGGTAGGGGTGACGTAAACCTCGATATGAACCGGCCGGTGGATTTTTTTTATTTCGGCCAGAATATCGTCGGAAAAACCGTGGTTGCCATTGGAAAGGTCAATAATATCTTCAATAACACTCATGAATTCGTAACCCGACGGAATTCCGAAGAAGCGGACCCCGGGATCAATCCCGCTTTCGGGCAAAAGAATTGTAGCCGGAATTTTGTCAATTTTATATTTGGAAACCTCGTTCCTGTCCAGCTGAAAATTATAGACTTCAAGGGATAATTTATCGGACAACAGAACAAGTTCTTCCAGAAGTTGTCTGGTTTCGCGGCAGTAGCTGCATTCAATGGATTGGGTGAAATGCAGAATCTTGACTTTAGCGGTCATGGCTTCGAGTTCTTTTCGGATCAATTTCTGGTCATCATCTTTTAAAAACATGGTGATACTCCTGTTTTCTGACCCTTTAGATGAATGCAATAAAGTTGCGTTACAAGAAAATTGCATTGAGATAACCGCTTTAATGATAATTAGTTAGGATACCTAACAAAGATTAATATGCCTGGTTCTCCTCTATTTTTAACAGATTGTTATTGATTTCGTTTTCATTTTGGCTAAATTAAAACGTTGGTACGCGAATAATTAATAAAATTTAAGTGGGAAATGGTGTTTTAATCTCAACAATGAAGGCGCTGTTGAAGATTACCATTCTTAGGAGGGCGTCAATGCGAAAAGTAATTCTTTTGGTTGCTTTCATCGTAGTCTGTTGGACCGGTATTTTCGCAGGAGTTACCGGAAATATCGAAGGGTTTGTGAAAGACAGAGAAAATGGTCAACCGCTCGTGGGTGTCAATATTGTTCTCAAGGGAACAAGTTATGGTGCCGCCACCGACCGGGAAGGGTACTATGTAATCCTGAATGTTCCGGCCGGCGAGTATGAAATCGAAGCGACAATGATCGGCTATCAGAAGATAACGGTTTCCAACGTGCGGGTCTCAATCGATTTAGCAACAAAAGTTGATATTGAAATGAATTCCGAAGTTCTCGAAGCGGCTGAATCGGTCGTGATAGTGGCCCAGAGACCGCTCCTCAAGCGTGATGAGTTTACATCAAGAACAACGGTCAGTAAAGAAGAGATTGAAGTTCAGCCCATTGATGATTTTCGGTCGATTGCCCGGAACCAGGCTGGTGTTGTTGGCAGTCATTTCCGGGGTGGCCGGGTTGGTGAAGTCATGATCCTTGTTGATGGTCTGCCGGTTCGTGATCCCGCAGGTAATTATTCCGGCGACATGGGCGGATTTACGGCAGATATTCCCGAAGCCAGTATTCAGGAAATGGAAGTTACTCTGGGTGGATTCAGTGCGGAATATGGCAATGTCCAGTCGGGTATCATCAACTTAGCAATGAAGGAGGGCGGTTCGAAGTATTCCGGCAAGGTATCTGTATCCTCCACCAATTTCGGCTCAGGTCTGAATGATTTTCTGATGGGCGAGAGGGATTACTGGTTTGACACCAGATATATGCATAAGTTGGAAAATATCTACAAATTTTCCCTGAGCGGGCCGGTCACTCCCGGTTCGAGTGGCAATATGAATTTTTCACTGTCCGGTGAACTGACTGATCGCAAACAGGGATATTTCATTAATCAAAATCTGAAAAAGGAATCCTTTCAGGGTAAAATAAC
>QNCV01000284.1 GCA_003645845.1 Fidelibacterota bacterium
AAAAAAAGCCCTGCTGGTGGTGGGTAATCCAACCGAAAACACAGTAGAGATTGAATTGCAAATCACAGGCGAAATTCTGGATAATGCTATCGGTAGCCGGGAGCCGGTGGTGACGAATCTCTGGCCGCAGGAGAAGCCCATCGGTCGTGTCGAGGCGAAATATCTGGGCAAGTATAAAATAAAGATTCCCCGGGATGGGATTCCCTGTGGCGGACTGGCTGTACTATGTTTCGAGCGAAAGTAGAACCGGTATGAATGGATACCAAAGAATAAAAGCTGCCCTGGAGGGAAGACGAGCGGACCGGATACCGGTTATGCTGCATAATTTTATGCTGGCGGCTCGTGAAGCCGGCTACAGCATGGAAGAATTTCGGAACGATCCCCGAAAGATTGCCGACGCATTTATTCAGGCGGTTGAGCGCTACGAATATGATGGTATTCTGGTGGATATCGATACGGTCACCCTTGCCGGGGCGGTAGGCGTCCCGGTGGATTTTCCGCAGGATGCACCGGCCCGCTGCGAAGTGGGGTGTCTGAAATCGATTGATGAAGTTGATAGCCTGCCTCCGGTTGATATTGCCCGCTATAAATATGTGCAGATTTGGCTGGAAGCGGTACATCGGCTGAAAGACTATTTTGCGGATGAAATTTATATTCGGGGGAACTGTGATCAGGCGCCCTTTTCCCTTGCCAGCATGATGCGGGGGGCTCAAGACTGGTATATTGACATTGCTCTGAATGAAGAGAAAGCTTTGCAACTTCTGGAATACTGCAGCATTGCCACCTGTCAGTTTATTACGTTGATGGCAGAGACGGGCGCCGATATGCTCTCCAACGGAGACAGTCCGGCAGGACCGCAAATGATTTCACCAGCGATGTACCGTAAATTTGCGTTGCCTTATGAACAGAAAGTGATAGCGACTGCTCACAGTTATGACTTGCCCTATGCTCTGCATATTTGTGGCAACACGGATTCGATTTTACCATCGATGCTGGAGTCCGGCGCTGACGCTCTGGAACTGGATCAGGAAACAGATGCCCCTCTGGCACACGATCTGATGAAGGACAAAGCAACGTTTATCGGCAATATCGAGCCCGGTGGAGTCCTCACGTTTGGAACAGTGGATGATGTGAAGCGAAAGACTGAGGAAATCATTACACTTTTTGCGGATACACCGCGCTTTATTTTGAATGCCGGTTGCGCCATTCCGGCGACAGCGCCATCGGAGAACATTCGTGCGATGATTGCAACG
Source organism: Fidelibacterota bacterium (assembly GCA_003645845.1). Lineage (GTDB taxonomy): Bacteria > Fidelibacterota > UBA2242 > UBA2242 > UBA2242 > B118-G9. The sequence goes on from QNCV01000284.1 coordinate 1,254, forward strand.
GCGCGCAGGTATTAGGAGGGTTGAGCAATAACGGACTTGCGAAATAGTACAAAGCCTTTGAAAGGAAAATGAAATTGCTGGGAACTCTGGACTGGATATTCATTGCGCTATATTTTATGGTAATTTTTGCGGTTGCCTGGTGGGCGATACGGCAGGAAAAATCAACCCGTCAGAATTCCAGCGGCTACTTTCTGGCAAGCCGTAACGCGGGTTGGTTTGTGATCGGGGCGTCTCTGTTTGCTTCGAATATAGGTTCCGAGCATCTGGTCGGTCTGGCGGGAACGGGAGCAGCCAGCGGTGTTGCGGTCGGCCAGTTTGAAATTATGGCGTCACTGATTTTATTGATACTCGGCTGGGTTTTCGTTCCCTTTTATCTGCGCAGTTCTGTGTATACCATGCCGGAATTTCTGGAGCGTCGCTATTCGCCGGAAGCCCGATGGTACCTGTCTATTATTTCCATTATTGCCTACGTACTGACCAAAATATCCGTCACGATTGCGGCCGGCGGTATTGTTTTCGAAACGCTGATGGGAATCAATTTCTGGACCGGCGCTCTGATCGTGGTTGTCGCAACGGGCATTTATACTGTGTTGGGAGGATTGAGGGCGGTGCTCTATACCGATATGCTGCAGATGTTTATCCTGATCGGCGGATCGATATTGGTGACGGTAACGGGGCTGCTGAAACTGGGCGGTGTGCAGCGATTATATGAGGTCGTCGGATCCGGATACTTCAACATGTGGCGGCCGGTGTCTGACCCGAACTTTCCGTGGACGGGCATCATTTTCGGTATTCCCATTCTGGGCATCTGGTACTGGTGTACCGATCAATTTATTGTGCAACGGGTATTGTCGGCGAAAAATATTGAGAATGCCCGCCGGGGCACTATATTTGGCGGCTATCTGAAACTCCTGCCGGTGTTCATTTTTGTGATACCCGGTGTCGTGGCTCATGCGCTGGCCAAATCCGGCCAGTTGACATTGGGGCGGCCGGATCAGGCCTTACCCGCCCTGATCAGCGTATTGATACCGATTGGTCTGCGCGGTCTGATTGTGGCGGGACTGCTTGCGGCTCTAATGAGTTCGCTCTCGTCGGTATTTAACTCGTGTTCAACCCTTATCACGCTTGACATTTATCAAAAGCTGCGGCCGAAGGCCAGCGAAAAACATCTGGTGAGAGTCGGGCAGATTGCCACGGCGATCCTGGTGATTTTCGGACTGGCCTGGATTCCCTTTATGAAACTCATATCCGGACAACTTTATCAATATTTGCAGAGTGTTCAATCATATATTTCGCCACCCATCGCTTCCGTCTTTCTGATCGGACTGCTCTGGTCAAGGGTCAATTCCAAAGGGGCAATGGCTTCCCTGATGACAGGATTTGTTTTGGGCATGGGGCGACTGATTGCCGAGTTAAATAAATCGGCTCTGGATGGCTGGCTGTATCGCTACGCCGATATCAATTTTCTCCATTTCGCAATTTTGCTGTTCGTAATCTGTTCCGCAGTGTTGATTGTTGTCAGTCTCATGACACCGGAACCATCTCAGACACAATTGCGGGGTTTGACGTATTCCACCGTCGAAAGAAAACGGGGGTCCGGAGTGAGTCAGGCGGGTTTGCATAAGGATATTATCCTGTCGGTCATTCTGATACTTTGTGTAATTCTGATTTGGGTGTTATTTTCCGGGTAATCAGGATAGTATTTGGGAGTAAAGAAATGAAAACATGGAAAAGAATAACACAACTGGGTCTGATTCTCAGTTTATCGGTGTTTCTGCAGGCTCAGGAAAAACACTATTTGGCCTTTGAAAGTTCTGCTCAATTGCAGGAATATTTTCGCTGGTCGCCGGATAAGGCGCCCATCGTCAGCGCTCATCGGGGCGGACCGATGGAAGGCTATCCCGAAAATTGCATTGAGACCTTTGAGCATGCGCTGCTTTACGCGCCCTGCCTGCTTGAGTGCGATGTTGCCAAAAGCAAAGATTCCGTGCTGGTGATGATGCATGACCGGACTCTCGACCGGACAACGACCGGCAGCGGACCGGTGGGCGATTATGCGCTGGAAGAACTCAGGAGGCTATATCTGAAAGATAATCAGGGAAATGTTACTCCCTACCGGATTCCAACCTTAGCCGAAGTCCTGGATTGGGCGCGAGGTCGGGCGATTGTCGAACTGGATATCAAGCGCTCCATAACTCCGGAAGAAATCGTCGCGATGATTCGGGAAAAGCAGGCATTGAATTATACCGTTGTCATTACATACAATACAGAGACTGCAAAGCAATATCATACGCTGGAACCGCAACTGATGATATCAGCATCGGCGCGTGGTATTGAGGGCACACAACGCCTGTTGGAAAGCGGTATAGACCCGAAATGTATTGTCGCATTCGTTGGCGTCTATGAACCAGAAAAAGAGGTCTATGATCTGCTGCATGAAAACGGAATTCAGGCCATTCTGGGGACGATGGGAAACCTGGACCGCAAGGCAGAGAAACACGGTATCAGCGTCTATAAAAAACTGATCGGCAACGGGGCAGATATTCTGGCTACCAACAATGTTCCCCTGGCTGCCGGTGTTCTGGATAAATGAAGCG
>QNCV01000285.1 GCA_003645845.1 Fidelibacterota bacterium
GGGCGAGAACGTCAGCGAGAATGGTTGTATATGCATGACCGATATGTGGCATGCCGTTGACATAATAAATGGGTGTGGTAACGTAAAAGGTCTTTTTTGATTTCATAGTTGGTGAATGACTGTTTATTCGATTACTTTATAATTATTGTAAAAATCCTTTAGTGGGATGTCTTCGATTTCACTATCGTTGAATTTTATAGTAACACTAAGGGAGAATATATCTATCTTTTCAATGGTTCCGGTACGCTTCTTGAAAGATATCTTTGATCCATAGGCCGGATATTTTTCAAGAATCTCCTTGTAGAGAGCATGTTCATAACGGAAACAGCATTTTAATTTGCCGCAAAGTCCGGAAATCTTGGACGGGTTCATCGGGAGATTCTGCTCCTTCACCATCTGAGTACTGACGGGTTCAAAATCATCAATGAACTGATGGCAACAGATTTCTTTTCCGCATGGTCCGATACCGCCAACCCGGCGTGTCTCTTCCCGGGTGCTGATCTGACGCATTTCGATTCTGGTTTTATATTCGGAAGCCAGAATTTTAACCAGTTCACGGAAATCGACTCGATCTTCGGCGGTAAAAAAGAAGATGATTTTTTTACGGTCCAGCTGGTATTCCACATCAGTCAATTTCATTGGGAGCTGCAATTCATCGATCTTTCTCAGGCAGAAATCGAAAGCAGTTTTCCGACGCAGCTGGTTTTCACTATTCATGGTGACGTCTCGGAGATTTGCTTTGCGCAGTACTTTCAGTAATTCTTTTTCGGATTCACCGGCCGTTTTGGGCTTTGGGAAATTGAAAGCAGTTCCCATATCCTCGCCACGCTCCGCTTCAACCACCAATTTGTCATAATCATTGATGGGAAAATCGAGAGGATTACGGAACAGTTCACGGCGTGATCCCTGAAATTTAATTTTAACGAGCTTATCCATGTCGGGCATTTATTTATTCTTTCTGGTGTTTAAAGATTGATGCAGATTAAAGAACATATTCAACAAAGCGAGATTAATATAGACATTACGGTTTATGAAATCAATACAATTCTCGACGGAAGAAATTGCGAGATGAGGGTCGAAATCGGGAAACGCCTTAATGAATTTGCTGATTTCTTCACGAAGCCTGGAATGAACCATCTCGTCGGTCTCAGCATGATTTTTAATCAGAACGGCATCCCGGAACCAAAAAGAGACCGATAAGAGAATCTGCCTGAACTGAGGCGCATCTTCCCGGTAAATTGCTGCCAGAGTTTCAACGAATTCATAAATACTTTTTATATTCCAGACCGCAACGGCACGCATAATCTCAAGGGGCATCGTCACAAATTTATCCAAATCGGTATTGACAATCTGTAACGCCTGAGTGACATCGCCGGCACTCAGCCGGATAATCAAACCGATATGATCGTCAGGGACATTTTTTGATTTCAAGTATTCCTTGAGGTGCTTAGGTGAAAGAGCCGGGAAAAAAAGGGATTGACAGCGGGATAGAATGGTCGGCAGGATCGCGTCTTTATTGGATGTTGACAGAATAAACGTCGTTTTTTCCGGAGGCTCCTCAAGAATTTTCAAAAAGGCATTGGCAGCCGGTGGTGTCATTAGATGAGCATCAAAAATGGCAATCACTTTCCAGCCGGATTCCTGGGACCGGAGGTAGGTTTTTCTTTTTATTTCCCGAATGAAACTGATGGGAATATGTCTGGCCTTGGGGATATTAATTTTGACATAAGGATTTTCTGCTTTTTGAGCAATCATATCTTGCAGGTCTTTGATATCCGCCTCACTGAATTTGCGGAAGGGGTCGGAATTGCTGCTCTGATCAGAGGAGCGGGGAATAGGGTAGACAAGTTCCAGATTACCGTATTCCAGTTTTTTAATTTTTTTACAGGCACTGCAGCTGCCGCAGGGCTCTCCTATGTGGGATTGGCAATTAAGCATGGCGGCAAATTCGATTGCGAACCCTTCCGATCCACTGCCTTCCGGGCCGAAAAACAGATATGCATTGGCAACGCGGTCGTTTTTGATTGCCTGTTTAAGAAGATTAAGATTTTGCTGTTGATTAATTAAGGGGAATAGTGTCATTTGCGAGAGGCCAGCCATTCTTCGGGATTTAATTTGGTACGATTGCTCCAGATTTCAAAATGCAGAAGAGCGCCGCTCAGGGAACCGGAATCGCTGACTTCCGCGATAATTGTATTACGGGAAACATATTCCTTTTCGAAAACATTGACATTATTAACGTGGGAATAGACAGTATAGAAACCGGAACCGTGATCGATGATGATGGTGTTTCCAAAGCCACGGATATAGGTGATTGTTGTGACAACACCATCAAGGACAGCCCTGACCGGTGTTCCGCGACTGACTTTTATATCTATACCGGAATTTTCAGTGATGGTTTTCAATACAGGGTGCTTGTGCAAACCGAATTTTGAGATGACCTGTCCGGTGACCGGCCAGGGTAATTTTCCGCGACTATCAAGAAATGGATTGGCGGTTTTCACTCCGGCCATGGTCCGCTGACGTTCGAGCCGATGTTGAATCTCTTTGCGCTCTTTTTCAAGGCCGGCGATAATCTGTTTTATCTCTTCGGCGGCTTTTTCTTCGGCTTTGATTTGAGCGATCAGGTTGTTCCGATCCTTTTTGGCCGCTCGGAGTTGCCGGTTGCGCCGGTCTTTTTGTTGAGCAAGGTTCCGTTGATATCGGGTTTTTTCATTGATAATTTTCCGCTGGTCGGTTAATTCTTGGAGAAGCTGTTCCTTTTTCTGCTTAATTGCCGCTATATTCAGACGGATATTTTCGGCGGATTTCTTGTCAATTTCCGCAATGACCCGCAAATATTTATAGCGGTATATGGCCTGGTTAAGTGACTGGGATGTCATAATCAATTCCCAGTCATTGTAGTCACCCTGCTTGTAGAGACGAATAAGGCGTTTGGCAAAATTTGTTTTTAGTGTTTCAAGATTTCCGGAAAGGCGCTCAATAGATTTACGGGTATGTTCGATCTGTTCCTCTTTTTGTTTCTGTTCCCGCTGCAATTGACGAATAAGTTTTGTTGTCAGACTGATTTCCCGTTCAGTTTCTTCAAGCTGTGACAGAATCGATTGTTCTCTGGATTTTGCTTTTTTCAGTTGGGATTTATGAGCCTCGATTTCTTTTCGGATTTTTTCCAGTTCTTCCGATTTGTAGTTAATTTTTTTATCAATATCTTCCTGAGCATAACTACCGGTATTCAAGAAAATCAGTAGAAAGATAATTGTCAGATATTTTAGTGATAATCGATGGTTCATAACGGTTCTCAAAATAGTAATTGATCCAGCAAATTTCAAGATAATTAATAGAGACATTTGGCCATCCCCCGAAAAATAGTGATTATGTCATTGTAAGTAACTGATAAATATAATGGTTAGTTAAAGATTCGATTTAAAAATAACGCCTCCTTTCATTAATTTAAACTGTAAACAAAAACAAAAAAAAGGAGACGTTATTATGACAAAAAATCACACTGAAAAGTTGCAGACAAAATTTAATTATTACCTTAAAAATTATCCAAAAATATCACCAAGCCGGAAAGTCGTTTTGTTCATGAAATAGTTTTGGGATTGCTCAAGGGGCAATCGGTTACGATGAACCAGATCGCCATTCATATTCAGGATAGTATTCGATTAAAGAAAACCCCTGAGCGGTTTTGGAAAAAATTGATAGAGTCTCATATTCAGTCAGTTAGCACCAAAATCAACCGGCATGATTATGCCATACTGGATTTATCTGATATCCAGAAGAAATATTCGAGAATGATGGAGGGTCTGGCAAGAGTA
>QNCV01000286.1 GCA_003645845.1 Fidelibacterota bacterium
ACTCTTTAAACCATCCGAATTTGGATGGCCACCGAGTATAAGCACAAAAACCACGCCATATCAAGACGAAAATAGGGTTATTTCTTTGAATCCATTTTCTTTCCTCATATCTTTGGTCAACGATCATTTTTAGCAGAAGGAGAATATTTGTGCTGGTCTGGACTGGTTTTCTAATTTCTATCTTGTTATTACTTGTTATCGGCCGGAAAAGTATCTGGCTGGGATTAATAATATCCGCTTTTACACTGGGAATTTTTAATCTTACATTTTCTCAAGTGTTGTCAATATTTATCCATACAATCAGTGAGCCGTCCATTCTGTTGCTGGCCCTGGCAGTAGGCATAATGCCAATCATCGGCGGAGCGCTCAGTGATTCCGGTTTGATCAGGGAATTGATTCAATCCCTGAATATGCGCAGTAAAACCTTCCTGTTTGCCGCCCCGGCATTTATGGGAATGCTGACAATGCCCGGCGGCGCCCTATTATCAGCGCCGGTAATTGCCAATGTCGGCAAAGGGGCCAGCAAAGCAGACTATGCTGCGATCAATGTCTGGTTCCGGCACATACTCGTAATGATTTATCCATTGGCTGGATTGCTGGCAACAACGAAAATGGCCGGGCTTGATCTCTATACCGAAGTTTTATACCTGTTGCCGGCATTTCTTCTGCTGATCCTGCTGGGTTATATGTTCATTTTACGCCCTATCAACGACAATAGCTTATTGAGTGGAACCCATAACTCCGGAAAAATTCTCAGGCCAATCGTGGCAGTAATGGTTGCCCCGATTATTCACTTGTCGGGCAAGTTGATATTCCCAGAGATTATGCAGGAAATCCCCTTAATGATCGGCGTATTAATCTCTTTGGTGCTCAGCTTTAAATTCGGTAAGCTTCCTTTAAAAAAATTAAAACCAATTACGATAAAAATGCGTCCATGGCGCTTTTTTCTGCTGATAGTTGGTATGTTTATCTTTCTGAATGTCTTCAGGGAAACCGGTTCATCGGATGCGATTGCATCTATCGCATTTAATCAAACATTCCTTATCGTTTGCATCGGATTCTTTCTCGGGTTTGTCACCGGCCGGGTACAGGTACCGGTTTCAATCATGTTGCCCATCTATTATGCCAGCTTCTCTCTGAAAGCTATTACACCTCTTGTTTTCGCCGTCATGTATTTTGCGGTATTTATCGGATATATTCTTTCACCAATTCATCCCTGTGTTTCAGTCACATTGGAATATTTCAAAATCAACCTGAAAGATTACTACCGTAAAGTGGCCCTGCCGGGATTCATTGCACTGGCCGTGGTATTCATTATATCTTTAATTTTTATCGGCTAAACAATTTTAAATTTTAAATTGAAAATTATCTCAGCGGTTCCCACTCCGCAATTGTTTCAATTTCGACCTTCGTCTGGGGATCGGTAGTATAGGCTTCGTTAGTATTATATGTCCAGCCCATTGTTTCCGAGCCGCCGCCACTTTCGGTTGTGATCAGAAAGCGATTAGCCAGATGACCGAAGTAATTAGCCTGATCCCGCGGCAGGTCCTGATCACCGCCGCTGGGATCGACCGGAACCCAGCCATAGTTCGGCAGATAAACCTCCACCCAGCGATGAAATACATCGTCCATGGATGCATCGTCGCCCCGCACCACAACCGAGCCGACGTATCTGGCCGGCAGTCCGGCCGCCCGGCACATGGCAATATAGACGAAAGAGTATTCTGAACAGGATCCGTTTCCGCGGGCGAGTACGGTCGGGGCGGTATTCCAGCCACCGACCATTTCATAATACATGTGATCAATAAGATAATCAAATATATTCCGGGCGATCCAATAAGGATTATTTTCAGTGCCAACGCATTCTTTAATAGCGTTCTGAATCGTCGGATGATTTATCTGGTATTTTTCATTATCCTCAAGATACATTGATTTGATGTCTTCGGGAATGTCTTCCAGCGAGCCTACCTGATCCGGAAAAATAAACCAGCGCACATCCCAGACCGTTACATCGGTTATTGACACATATTCCTGCGTGGTTTGGGCGGACAGATTTTCGCTATGAAACAGAGCGGTCTGCTGTCCCCACCTGTCTGTGACAACCTTTGTATAATCGGGAATATACTTGATTTCACCGTTGATCTGCTGGTTCTCCCGGTTTCCGGGAACGGCAAAACAGACATCTGCTGTTTTCACCAAGTTGGGCCCAAAATTTTTCAACTGATGGGTAATTGTAACTTTAGCATGGCGTTCATCGCTTCGTAAAAAATGCCGGTCGTCTCTAATTTTCATCTTATAGAGTTTGTCGTTTTGATAATCAACTGCCCAGAGATATTTTCCGTCATACGCCAGACCTCTCGTAAAAGGGCCCGGCGCACTTGCAATAACCAACACCGAACCTGTCCCGGGATCAACCATATGAATCTCATCCGCAACCCGATCGGAAACCCACAAATATTGCCCGTCAAAGCACACGCCCCGCGGTTCCTTTGCGGGCGCACGAAATTCAATAATAGTTGTACCATCATCGGGGCTGAACTGAATGATTTTATCAGCCCGGTTATCGGCACACCACAGATATTGCCCGTCCCACGCCAGACCGCGCGGCGAGCTGTCCGGGGCATCAACAACCTTAAGGATGGTTCCCGATTTTGGATCAACCCGAAAAACTTTGCGGGCATTGACATCGGCATTCCAAAGCGCTTCGCCATCCCAGGCCAGCCCCATCGGCCAGTAAGCCGGTGAATCCAGTTCCCGAATTGTTTTACCGTTTCTGGGATTAATACAATACAGTTTATCGGTCTTGCGATCCGCCAGCCAGAGATGCTTTCCGTCCCAGGTTAATCCTGTCGGACAGGTCCCGGGAGTATCAAATTCTTTAACAACTTCTCCGGTATATCCCAATAAACCGGTTGTGAAAACGATTATCAGCAACAGATAAATCCCGCGATTAATCATGGCATTCTCCTCAATTTAGATTTTTTGAATAGAAATTTGGGGGCGATCCTCATTTCAATAATGAATTGAGTCCTAACAGATACGGTTCCACGCCTTTACCGGTAAAACGGCTACTAACGACATTCTTTAAGACGGATTTTTCAAACGCCTCATCAGCAAAGGGAAATTCTTCGACATAGACTTCTGCAACCGGCTTTTTTAATATTCCCAACAACTCCCGGAGGCTGTGGGCGCATTGCCCCAGGGCCCCGGGACTGATCAGAACGCCGGACACTTCATTCCGGTTGCGGCTAATCACCTTCAACATTCGTTCTTCGCTGTAACACTGAAATATTTTCAACTCAATACCGGCAATAACGGCTTCTTTCCGCAGCGTTTTATCCAATTTATCCAGTGTCAGGCGGGTACCGCTTTCCCGAGAGACCTTGCCAAGCAATGGCAAATTGGGTCCGTGAATAACTAATATTTTCATGCTTAAAAATACATTTGATTACTTTTAGAAACAACAGGCTCTTAAACTTATCAGCGGGCAAGTCTGAATTGAAAAACTTATTAGCAGGATCTATTTATTCAGCCGCTCGTCATCGCTGAAGACAAACCATTCCCAGATAACTGTGTAGGGCTTCAGCCAACCCAGCTGCTGAAGAGCCCAAAAAGGTTTTTCAGGTAAAACAAGATTGGTATTACCGGCGGTCAGAATTATCCGTTTGGCGTTTTGTCGAAATTTCATCCGGGTAGTGGCTTTAATATCCAGCTGCCAGCGATCTCCAATCGGAGTGGCCTTGGCCTCCATCTTCGCCGGATTTAATGCCAGGGCAACCCTGCGGTCATTCCGGGCGGATTGCCAGCTGATTCTTCG
>QNCV01000287.1 GCA_003645845.1 Fidelibacterota bacterium
GGTATAGATCAGTTTCGCGTAGTCCTCTTCTTCCTGGGCAAATAAATTCACAGCGCCGGAAAGCAACAGCGTCACCAATATTATCAATGTCGGCCATTTGTTTAGTCTATCGTTCATACAATCCTCAATCCAACCAAATCCATTTTTATTTTATTAATGCAAATTTACCTACTTTGGACCCGATGCCGGGAGCATCCACATGATAAACATAGATTCCATAGGAAACCGTTAAACCATCTTCCGAAACAAGGTCCCAGGATTCTGTTCCCAGCGACATTGCCGCCGAATGTTTCAGCGTCTTAATCAGCTTTCCCGACACCGAATAAATTCTAATCGTACACTCCGTCGGCAGATTGACAAAATCTATCCGCCGTTCGCCCCGGCCGCTGGCATAAAAGAGCGGTTTTTCCCAGGAAGCGGAAACAACATAGGGGTCAGGTACAACATAAATACTGTCCAGACTTGATTTCGCTAATTTCCGGTCAACTTCTGAAGCGCTGGTGGTAAACCGAATTGTATCATCCGCATTGAAGGGCTTGGTTACATAAAAATAAAATATATCACCTTCCTCGGGATCAATCCCGCCGGACAGGGTGTCCAGTTCGAAAATCCAGGCTATTTTCGACGCCGTTCCAAAATTTTCGATTTCATGACAAATACTGATCTGATCGCCGCCGTTCAGCAGTCCGTCTTTATTGGCGGTTTCATAAAAAGCAAAATCGAGTTTGCGGTTGTAAGTTGTGCTCCATACCTGAAAATTGACCGGCCGGTTCGATTCAGTATCCAGAGGATTGTAAAAAGAGGTGTCGGCGTTCGGGGCCATTACCCGGATTTCAATGTCTTCCGGCAGGGTCCGGCGCTTGGCGTCATCGAGGCTGGGTCCGATAGTATAAGGCAGATTGCAGTCACCGATCAACCAGCCGTGTTCAGTGACATAGGACGAATCATTATAAAAATCAAAACGCATTCCCTCAAGAATCTGTTTACTGATATCAAACTCATCATAGGTGTTGCTTTCATAGATAACCTCGCTGTCGGTCAGGTCCGTAATACAAATCCCGTTTGTAAACCGGCCGCCCGTGGTATCGGAAAATGTCACCTCATAGGTGTGACCTTCCTGAATATCATCGGGAATCGCAAAAACGACCTCCAGCCGCCCAGTGGCCAAGCCGATATGTTCAAGTTCGCCGTCCATGTGACCTTCCACGTATCCCGCGCTGCCGGCATTCGGTGTCACCACGGCACAGTTAATATCCACAAATTCCACATCTCCCAACGCATCCAGCTGAATTATTTTACTGCACTCCGTCGGATACACCGGCGCCAGATAATCCATGGAAGAGAGTCCCCGCTCGTAAAAATCTTCGTCGTAGCCGCGATCATAGGAACAGACCGCATAAAAATACCGGCGTCCGTTTTCCACATCCTCATCAATATAATGATATTTCAGACCGCTGTCGGTACCCATATTAAAGTGAACGCCGGTTCCTTCAATCGTAATGGGGTGCAATCCGTAAAGACCGTCAACCGCATCAAACTGGGCGATGGGCTTCCAGTACAAAGCGTTCCCGTAGGCGTCGCTGATAGTTTTGATCTCGTTGAATGAGGGGTCTGTGGCTTTATACACCAGATAACCTTCAAAATCTTCCCGGTAAATCGGGTCAATCGACAACTCCGCCATCTTATCCCAGGTCAGAATAACTTTTTTATCCCGGGCAACAGCTCGCAAATTCGGTTTCAGCGGCGGTTTGGTAAAATTATAATCCGCATCGTAGATTTTCTGCATTGTCCGTTTATTTTTCAGAATATCTTCCCAGTCATTACCAAAGAGATTGGTAATCGCAAATTTTCGGGTATGACCAATAGGCAACTCAAAATAGCCCGAACCGTAAACAAAGGCCAGGTTTGTAACCGGTGGTTCCGAATAAAGACCGGGGGTCATCTGCTGCCAGTTCCGATCGTCGTAGCGCAGACTCTGAGCATTGACCAGAATAAAACTGGTCAGACCAATCTGATCGGATTCATCGTTATCGGTTTTGCCGAAATTCGGCTCACCCTGATCGGGGACACCATTCGCCTCCGTCCCGTCGGTATCAGGTCCAGGATAGCCCTGATCATAGGGTCCAATCCCATCGGAACCGACATCGTCACCGATAAATTCGCCATAGTCCCACTTCCCGTTGGCATTGTCGTCGTGGTAACTTTGCCAGTCACCGTCCTCGTCGCCGGACCAGTGCCATTTCGTTCCGCCGAAATTCCCCACGGGTCCTTCAATATAAGTTCCCCGATCGTTGTCCTGTTCCTCATCAATCAAACCGTCTTCATCATCCTTGCCGTTCAGGGGATTGCCCGGACTCTCCAAAAAGGCATAACCGAAGTAACCCAAACCCATGCGGTTTTTAATATCCAACCCATCCGCGTCCCAGCAATAGGTAATATCATCAAGATTATCAAAGGAGGCCAGATCATCGCCGGAATCGCCGCCGCCGCCCACCATTACATCCGCATACATACCAAACACAACTTTCGGCAAATCCTTGTGGCTGTAGTTTTTAAAATCATAGCGGACAATCAGAATGTCTTCCGCGGCAACGGCCGCCCATTGATAGCCCCGGACCCTGACCTGCAGTCCGATACCCCGCCGGCCCCCGGTATAAAACCCGCCGGAGTCAATCGCACTGCCCACGAAGGGATAATATTCAAACTCATCGTTGTTCCGGTCGTCGATCATGTAATAACTCTCCTGATCGGCGCGGACATAAGCCCCGAATTCACCGTTCCACATCCCGTCACGGGTCCCGGGATCACCGGGGTAATCATAGGGCCAGGACGCCGGCCAGGTTTCCGGTTTATGGCTCATCGCCGGAAACTCATCTTTATTTTCAGGCCCCTCATTAAAATATCCCGGCAAAGGTTCCCAGTTCCAAAGATGCGTACCATCAGGGGATATATCATGGGATGGTAGGTGCGTATAGCTTTCGGAAGTAATCTGGACAGTGACACCGTTGGCGTCCACAACCTCCGCAGCCGCCTCCATAATAAACTCAAAGCCGTAAGTGAAACCGGTTCCTTTGGGCCACTCCATCTGCGGCGATTTGTAACGATCACCCAGATTCCCAAAATTCGAATAACGGGTATTTACCAGATTCCCGTTATGTATCCCGGAACGGCGATGAATCGGTCCGGCTAACAAACCTGAACTGCCGATCAAACCCAACAGCAGCCATACAAAAAAACTTTTCTGATTCTGATTCATATTAATCATCATACCTGATTTCTTCTATATTTTGACTTTTAATCCATTTTTAATTGCTAATTAAAAAGCGCTTATTTATTCTCATACTTAAAAATCCATGCTGAAACCAAGAATGACCCGGCGTGGCTCGGAATAGTAGTCCGGCCGGAGGTCAATCTGCTCAATTGTAAAATTCGGATTTTGCAATAACAGATCGCGTTCCGCCATCGTTCGATAGTTATAACCGGCGCGTCCGGTGCCGGCATAAACATATCTCTCATTCAGACGATCCGTCAGGTTAAACACTTTGCAGTAGAGCTTTATTTTGTATTTCTGCAATGTCAGAAACTTATAAAATGTCAAATCAATATTGTAGGTCATCGGCTTGCGGTCACTGTTCTCAAACTGCGTTGTCAATGCGCTGCCCGGTTTAGACGGAGTATTGGGCTGACCGGTTTCAAATCTTCCGACAATCCCCAAAGTCGAGACAGAGCGATTACCTATTGCCACCGATGCGTTAAGCGTATGCGTCTGCTCCCCGTCCAGCGGCGGAAA
>QNCV01000288.1 GCA_003645845.1 Fidelibacterota bacterium
GAAATACAACGACGCTACCCCCAACTCCAGCGATGTCATCGCATCTCCCATCGCTCCGGCCCGCGCATCCGTCGCCACACTCAAAAACTGAAACCCCGTCTGCGCTAACTTATCCTCCGCAAAGGAGTTTGTAATAAATACTGAAACAATCAGAAACATCATTAAGTTTCGGATTATTTTCACTGTTGCAGATTTTCCTTCTGATATCATATGCAACCTTTCACAGTTTATCGTATTACGATGAATTTTTTCAATATCGTATCACCCTTTTCATAACTATATTCAGGCCCTTCCGGATCTTTTGTAACTTCAATATGAACTATATAGATACCGCTCACAACAACCTGGCGCGACGATGTATTTAAAAACCATGCCTGATCACCGCTACCGTCACTGTGTACAATGGTTTTAATCAAATCCCCTCTCTCCGAATATATCCGGATTTTGCAATATCCGGGGATATTATAGAACATTATCTTATCCTCTTCTTGCTCAAACTGGAGGCCACGATTGAGGATATTATAGGGGTTTGGAGCAATCCGGACGGATTCAAGTGATTTGGTAGGTTGCCTCTGCAAATAGGCAGGCTCGGTTGTCCGGGTATAAAAACGACTACTTTCCAAAGGTCCGGTGGGATTGGCAATTCCCTCGGTATTATTACTGCCGTCATTTACTGCAGTAATATAATAATAATATGCAAAACCACGCGAAGCCGAACGATCTTCATAACGACCAACCCCCACAGGAACTTCGGCAATTAATGTAAAAGAGGTGTCGGGTCTTCCAATTCCACGATAAATTCGGTAGCCGGCAAAATCGAGATCGGATTCAGAGGGACTGGGAGTCCAGCTGAGTTCGATCATATCTCCCATAGAATTTACATAGAAATTTTCAGGTGGCTGCGGCGGCTGGGGAATATTGAAACCCATATTGTAATTCCGTAACGCCCGGCTGAATACGAGCATAATGGAATCTTTTCCGGTATAAAACCAGGTATTTTTATATATGTTTTTATTGTCGGTTGTGGTCCCGTCCGGCAGTTCAAAGGGTCCCTTGTCATTGGGATCATAATAGGCTTTCAACCAGCGATTACCGATTTCGTTACATTTCGCCCGCCCGAGACCGTTGACGGCCTGAGCTTCGACAATTACAATTGAATCACCCGGGTCAATATCAAACGGACCATAGGTAATCCAGACATTCGTACCGCCGCCATCACCATGAATAGTATAGGGATCGAGTTTCTGAGTGATTGACTGCAAATAAGTCTCATCCATGCGGTCAGTTCCACCATACATATCACTCGGGTAGGGCTGACCGCTTAACATTTCATACACCTGACTCATTTTAAGCCGGTCGGAATCACGTAAATCACCCACCGAAGGATAGGTATCTCCGGCATGCCATCCGAGAGTCGTCGGCTGATTCGGATCATCCGAATGGTCGGACGTGCTTTTATCGACATGCAGAATCGCCGTACCGGCAAACTGCGGACCGCTTAAGCGACCGGTCGCCCTGATATCCGGTGCACCGATCATATCATAGCTAACCAGCTCCGACTGTCCCATCCAGCTGAATCCACATCGAATCCAATCCAGGTTTGCTCTGGGGGTACTTTCCGTAAAATTTAATACATCATTTACATGGCTGGCATACTCTTCACCACGTCGGGTAACCCAGGTATGTTTTCCCCAGGATTGCTGATTATCGGAATTTGAGGCGCCATCCCGGCTGACACTATAACGGGTACTCCATCCAATCCGTACGCCTGTCAATGGCGCATTTAGCTCGATTTCATCGTCATAATCTGTATTGCCCGTGTTTTTAAATATGAATTCTTTAATGATGTAATCGTCATGATACTGTTGGCTGAAGGCATATACCCTTCTTGTCATTGTCAGTCCGCAGGAAGTATTGACCACATTGTTAACAATTCTGTCGGCAACCTGATTGCTGTTTACCGTCTGATAATCATCATAGTAGGGCGTATTACAATCCACACCATCAACAAACACACCGGGAATCGGAAACTTCGCGCTTTGCGAAAGTTCCATCGGAAAGAGAGAATTTGCCACGTAACCTTTTGAAATATACGTCGCCCAAAAATCCCAGAAGACATTATCTTCATCCGTAAATTCCTTTACGGCAATCCAGGCGCGTTTGATCACGGCGTTATCGGTATACAGATAATCCGCCGGCCATTTTAATCCCTCGTAATAGACTTCATTCCAGGCCCGTTCGCTACCGTAAGCGGAAATATGGGTTTGCAGTTCTCCGACCCGGATGTAACTTTTTTCCGATTCTCCTACCTGGGCTTTGCCGACACCAGATATAAATACAGTAAGCAACAGGATATTTCTTAAACTCAATTTACTCATATCTCGTCATCGTCCTAAAATGATATTCTGACTCCGAAATGTATCATTCTCGGATTCAAAAAGGTTAACGACTGAATATTTGGCATATCGATATAGGATTTTGTTTCAATCCGTCTTTTATTCTCAGCGGCAATCACCGGATCATTATCGGGATTGGCGACGATGGGATCATACTCAACATCCCAGTCACGGTAAACCCCGATTCGGTCATTCCCTTTAAAATCGCCTTCATCCCATGGATGTCGCAGAGATTCCATATAATCCAGATAATCATAATAATCCGAAAAACCGGTATAGGATAGAAACTTTGTATTCAACAGATTATCCACATCGGCATAGAACTGCACCCGGATACGTTTAAGGTCAAACATTTTGGAAATCCGTAAATCAAGAAAATAGGTATCCATCCATTGCACATTATTGATTACACCTGCGCCAAGGATGTTATCCGGATTATACGTATCATAAGCGCCTGCCTTCCAGTTAAACAGGAAGCTGATATTCCAGTCGGCTAAGGGTTTTATCAGACCAATGGAAGGTCCGTAATCAACCGGCGTCTTGAAGACAAGATTGGCGCGCAGGTAAGGTCTTGGTTCCGGTCGCTCCTGATAGATATTCCGGGACTCATAGTCGCGTTGGTCATTGGGATTCTGATAATAGCGGAGTAATCCAAAATATCCCGACGTTTCCACCATATAGGTATAATTGACAAAACCGGTGATCCAGGTACCCTTGCGCTTATCCAGGGTGATTTCCAAACCCCGGATATCTTCGTAGAAATTGTTGCTGGATCTTGAATAGACAACGCTATTATTCAGGTTGGTATAGGTTATCCAACCGATCTGATTTGTGATGTCTTTATAATAGCCGGCAATATTGAGCAGATATTGATCAAAGAGATTGTGCGAATAGCCGACCTCATAAGCAATAGTACGTTCGTATTCCAAATTCGGATTTCCGATAGACGTTACTTTTCCGCTGTATTCCCGCTGTATCCTGAATCTGTACGTTGAAGATGGTTCCGTCTGAAAATGTCCGTAATTAAAATAGAGTTTTGAGTTTTCGGTAATCGGATGAGAAATACCCAGACGGGGACTCAACTTCATAATCGGTTTCGACGCTTCGGTTTTTGCCGAATCTTCAATAGTATATCCATTTCCCTCTTTTAACAACACATCGAAATCGTCAAGAACATAATTCTCCCGGTTGGAATTGGAGTAATCCAAACGCAATCCGATATTTGCTATCATCCCTTCATATTCGATTTTATCCTGAATGTAGGCGCCAATGCGATAGGGCTTCACGCGGTATATCTGCGCTCTGTTCCAGGTGGTCATTCCCCAGTTGTTTGTCGAAGACCTGACATCAAAATCATTGAAAACAAAATGAATCCCTGTCTTAAATTC
>QNCV01000289.1 GCA_003645845.1 Fidelibacterota bacterium
AAATCGCTCAAGATCAAGACAGACAAGAAGTTACGAATAATCAATTTTCCCCTTTTTAAACATTTTTTCATAAAACTTTTGACACTACCATGTTTCTTGTTTTCAAACTCAATACAGAGGGAACGGAGCCGACGGACATCACAGCCATGATTTTATAACTGACGACTAATCCAAAACGGTCAGCAAACCAACCCACGAGAAGAACCATTACAGAACTGAGCACAAAACTGAAAGTCATATAGATGCCATTGACCAGAGACATGTGTTTTGTGTCGTGATCGTGCACCAGCGCCAACAGTACCGGACCGCTGGCAAACAGAAAGAATCCTGTTACGATTAGAACTGGGATTATCAGAATACCATCAGAATAAATAAACAACATCATCAGGATAGGATTTAAAATGGCAATGATTAGCAGCGCTTTTTTACGGCCGATACGATCCGATATAATACCCGCTAAAAAGGTCCCGGCAGCTCCGGACAACTGCAATATTGCCAAAGAAATTCCGGCCAACCATAAGCTGGCGCCGTTGAATGTCAGATAGGTGGGCAGATAGATTGTAAGCGCCGATTTCATCCCCGCCCGAAAGAAAATAAATCCGCCAATGGATGTAAAAAACGGGACCATTTTCCTGATCGTTCGGCGGGCGCTGATATCCCCGGATTTTGAGAAATCTTTGTGGATATCAATTCTGTGAATTTTAAAATAGAGCACAACAGAAGTCAGTACTCCGAATGGAATGAGACGGTAGATTCCTTCCAACCCCCAAAGCGACACAGCGCCAAGAATCGTCAGTGGACCCAGGGTCCTGGCAATTTCCCCGCCCAGCATATAATAGCTCATCCCCTTGCCGATTTTCCGGCCTGAAATTCGTTTGATCATGACCGGTGACGGCACATGGAAAAGCGTCGAACCGATACCGGCCATAAATATCAAAATGGCCAGCACAATGTAGTGGGGGGCAAGACCCAGTAAACTCATGGAAACGGCTGAAATCGTGGGTGCAATAATGATAAAATACCGGACGCAAATCCGGTCCGCGAGCAAGCCGATAAATGGACTCGCAAGCGACGGAATTTTGCGAAAGATGTCAAGTAAACCGGCTAATACCAGGGATATTCCCAGTTTATCAATAATCAATGGTAAAATCGGCGCTAAAAAGGACGCATAGATATCGTGAACCAGATGGGCAATGGATACTGTAACGATATTACCGGTTTGAAATGTCCTCTCTTTTTTCCCCATTACAGGATTCACATTTTCCGTATTTTCTTTTTAAGGCAATCCATCACCCGGGATTACCGGATTTATTCCGCATCTCAGAGGTTATGACTGGGTTCTTCCCTGTATTCGCCGAGCAAACTTTTAACTTTTTCAAGCAATACGTCAGGATTCACCGGTTTGTCCAGAAACACATCTACCGGCAGATAATCCTTATCCGGCGCAAAGCGATAAGGCACCTGTTTCCGGTCGTGGATACAACTCAGAATAATGATCGGTAAATCCGTCAATTTCATATCTTCCCGAATCTCACGTGCCAGTTCAAAGCCTTCGAATTCTGAGGGCATCATTACGTCGAGGACCACCAAATCCGGTTTATGGTCAATAATCCGTTTCTTACCGGCTTCAGGTGTAGTTGCCGTTTCGACATCATAGCCATTTTTCTCAAAAAAAAGCGTCATGACTTCCAGAAAATCAATATCGTCATCTATAAAGAGTAACCGGCTCATGCTGACTCCTTTATCTTAACCATTTTTCCAATCGCCGCTTCCGCCGCATTAACGATTCCGTAAGCAATCGGTGAAGCGGTAATCAGCGGATGTGTTCCCGATTGAAACATAGCAATCTGCTCCGCCGTCATCCGATTCTGGACACAAGCCGAAATTGCATTCATAATTTCACCGGTGCTGGCATCGCCCCGAACCTGTCCGCCCAACAGAATACCGGAATTGGCCTCAAAGACCAGTTTGATTCTAATTTTTGCGGCTCCGGGCAGCTTCCCGGGATGACGATTGACGCTCTCATTCACGGCGCTGATAACATTGTAACCGTGAGCTTTCGCCATCTTTTCCGTCAGTCCCGCAGTTCCCAAAGCCAGCTCACCGACCGCGGTTCCCCAGACACCCACCGTACCGGGTGTTTCACGTTTAATACCAAACACATTGGCGCCGGCCACACGGGCTTCCAAAGTCGCGATGGAAGCCAGCCGCAACGCCGAGGAGTTTCCACCGAAAAAAGAGACTTTCTCGGCACAATCACCACAGGCAAAAATATCGGGATCGCTGGTGCGCATGGCGCGGTCCACCACTATTCCGCCGGTTAGCCCGATTCGCAATCCGATTTTTTTCGCCAGATCGGAATTGGCAACGGCTCCGATTCCCAGAATCACAATATCAGCAGGGATTGTCTCGTCTGTGGACAGCGTTACACCATCCACCTGCTCACCGCCGTCAATGGAAACCACCTTAGAACCGGTATAAATATTGACACCCCGCGATCGCAGATGTTCTTCCATTTCCACACAAAATTCTTCATCATAAGACTGGGAAAGGCAATGCTCTGCAATCTCTATCACGCTGACATTTTCGACACCGGACTTTTTAATCTCATCGCTGATTTCAATGCCGATGAAACCACCGCCAATTACCACAACATTTTTAGCGGATTTCAATTTTTCCTGCAAATCCGTCAGATAGGAAATGTCTTTTAAAACAGCAAAAACGCCTTTTTTATCATGTCCCGGAATCGGAGGCATTGCCGGATAACTGCCGGTTCCTAAAATCAACTTATCATAGCTGAATTCTTCGGTTTCGGTCCTAACCAATTTTTTCGACCGATCGATATCCTTGACCAACCCGATATGCAAATCCATATTCATCTTTTCATAAGCCGCATCGGGAATCAGATCCTCCTGAGGTCCGGCCAGCTATCCGAATATATAGGGAATTCCACAGGGAATTAACACCCTTTCCTCTTTACGAATTACTAAAATCGATTTATTCGGATAATGCCGGCGAACTGTCTGCGCCGCAGTCAGCCCGGCTGCACTGCCACCTATCACGATTACATCATACATTTTCATCAGTTTCCTCTCTCTTTTTATTACTTATCTTTGTTCTTTCAAATGTTCGAACAATATTTGTAGCGTCTTGATCTAAAATCCTGATATCATTTTTTTCGTTGTTACTACTTTTTCCCAGCTTGTATCTAATAAATGTCAGGAGCCGTTTCCAGTCCTGCACAAACAGGGCAAAGAACGCACCCATTGCTCCGGCCGAGGCCAGACCAACCGGGCAGCCGACCTGCCCGCAAAAGGGGCACACGTTAAATGTCGCATACAAACCGGTGAATCCAAACCAGGCGCCGATAAATCTCAAAGCGTAGCCAAGCGGTGACATTTTTTGGTGCTGCGGCTTATGAAAACTTCCGGAAGGTTGCACCGTTGTATTTTCAATTTTTCTCTCATGAAAATTCATTGATTCACTCTTTCTTAAAATTCAACTAAAAGTGCCAGTAATCCTACCACTAATCCCATAAATACGTTGATTAATTTTATCAGGATAAAAGAGCGTTTCGACTCTGCCAGCAGCGGAAGCATACCGTGCCCGTCCTGAACAATCGAACTCGCCAGCAGTACACCGAAGGGTAAAGTCCCGTTAAAAAAGAGTGTCACAAATACCAAATGCGGGCCCGATTCCGGGATAATTCCAACTAACACGGCAATCAGGAGCGTGATGATCAGATTATCGGCAATCCAGTCGGCAACATTGATATACTGCAT
>QNCV01000290.1 GCA_003645845.1 Fidelibacterota bacterium
CTTCCTTATCCACCGCTCTGCACGGACCGTTGGCCCAGCGACCAATCAAAGTAGTGTTATAGCTGATGGATTGACTATATAAACTTCCAATCAATACCAGAAAAATCATAAGCGTTATTGATAATTTTTTAAATTTTGTAGCCATTTTAACCTCCTACTAATTAATCAGTTAAAATATCATAAGTTTTAATGTTTTTTGAGAAAAGAGATTTGAAAGGGCTGAGGGACAGTAGGGACACATATTTTTTAGGTCTTTTCCTGATAGGAATATTATAAAGAACCTCAACAGGAGTCTTCCCGCTGTCTTTCAAGTCCCAATAAGTTGATTTGGCCATCGAGCCACCGTCAATCGGGAGATTGGATATCAAGACAGCCCCCGTCGCCCTTTCAAATAAAATCCTATACCGGCAAGAAACAAAGTAATGCAATCACCTATTTACGGGGGTATTGATGTATCGAAGGACATGTTCGACTACGCCGCCATAGATACGCAAAATACCACCATCAAGAAAGGTTCTCTTCAAATGAATAGAGATGGCTTTCAAGAACTTGAGAAACTGATACAATCGTATCCCAACGCTGTAGTCGGCTTCGAATCCACCGGAACATATCATATCAATATCATGTCGTTTCTGCTCTCTATCACTGAGCATGTGCATCTTTTAAATCCCGCCCTGGTAAAGAAGTTTGCGGAAGCGGATTCCCTGAGAAAAACAAAAACCGATGCTGTAGATGCGCTGGTTATTGCCAGGTTCCTGATCCATCGACAATACAACATCTCCGCCACAACTGAAATTGATTCCGCTTATCTCACTCAACTTGCCAGACTCAGAGAATCGATTACACGAGACGTTGCTAAAACCAAAACACATCTGAAGCAAATGCTGAATATTGCCTTTCCGGAACTGTTGAAATCGGCCAATTTGTTTACGGATACTCTCTTGCATATCCTG
Source organism: Fidelibacterota bacterium (assembly GCA_003645845.1). GTDB lineage: Bacteria > Fidelibacterota > UBA2242 > UBA2242 > UBA2242 > B118-G9. Next base: position 954 of record QNCV01000290.1, read on the forward strand.
ATACAGTTTCCCTCTGCTAAAGCAATAAGAAAGGCCACTAAAAAAGGAATCCGAAAAACCTTTTACAATCTGACTAAATCCAGAGGAAAAAATCCAAATCTGAACCCGGACCAACTCTATGAACTGGCCAAAAAATCTATTGGAACTGCTGATGAAAGCCTGGAAATGGCGATTCAGTTTGATATTAAGCACCTTGAATTTCTTCAAAAACAACTGGATGAAGTCACAAGTAAATTGATTGATAACGTTAATAAGCACTTTGCCAATGAACTGGAAATTCTCAAATCCATTAAAGGCATCGGCGATACTACCGCCAGCCACTTCCTCAGTGAAGTTAAAAACATTCACCGCTTCTCCAGCGCTAAGCAACTCATTGCTTACTCGGGAACAGACCCCAGCGTTAAACAGTCGGGGAATATGATTAAAAAAGGAAAAATATCCAAACGGGGAGTTAGCAGCCTGAGAAGAGTTGGTTATCTCATTACCTGTTCGGTTATCCGGCACGACTGCGTCTTCCGGGATTATTACCTCCGAAAAAGGGCGGAAGGTATGGTCTACCGAAAAGCCGTGATCGCTACCTGGAATAAATTGTTGAGAGTTATCTTTGCTATCCTTACCAAACAGGTGAAATTCGATCATAATCATGGCTAATTATTTATAGTTGACTCCTGTATCCCAATTAAAACATCAATGGCAAGGTAATTCCCATCTAAAAAGCCTCCACCAATTACGGCAATACATTCAGTTTCACAACAAATAATATCATTATGAAAAATTTCAGGATTTGATGAAATGCAATAGATTCCAGTTGCAGCATAGTTGTAAAATTCTGAAATTACATTGTATTCTATTAAAGGGGTTGAGCTATCCGTGCAAATTATGATAGCACCTCCTGTTTCTGCACTTGGTACAATATATCTTAATTTACAATGAGAAATAGTTGGAGAAGAATTTTTAATAGTTATGCATTTATCTACCCCATATTCTACAATACAATACTTTAAAATCGAACTATTTGAACAATTTTCAAATTGGATTCCGCTCCAAAGTTTCCAATTTTCTTGATCAAACATACCCGAAGAAGTGAATTTTATACTGTCCTCTATTGTCCCTTCTGCATTCAAAATTCCTTTAATAATCAATGCCGCTCCTGGTTCAAATTTGGCAACTGTTCCGGGTTCAACTTTAAGTGTTATACCAGAATCTATAACAACTGTCTCAGTTATGATATAAGGGCTATTTTCCTTCGTCCAATTAATTATGGTAGTATCGGTATCATTAATAGAACTTGTCGTATTATCACAATTTGTGACAATTAACAGTAGAATAAAACATGAAACTACAAATAATGACAAAACAATTTTAATTGATTTCATGGTTCATTTCTCCTTTTTTTGATTGCCAAATGTACACTACGCCCTGATAAACAGAATAACATCATATTACTTGAATCTTTCTGTTTATTGTTATCTGCTGAAAATTAGACTTCGCCTTTCTATCGTATTTATTCATTTCAATAACACCGCTTTTTGTATCTGGAAAATATTTTCATCCCCGGCATGCATCTTGATGAAATAAATTCCTGATGATAGTTCTCGGGCGTTCCATGACAATGTATATGTTCCGGGTTGATAAAATGATTCTGTTAGCAATGCAATTTCCCGCCCTAAAATATCATGAACGGTTATTTTTATTTGAGCATAATTCGGAAGATAAAATTGAACATGAGTATCACTACTGTCCCGTTAAAAGTTGAATAATAACAATTGCTTAGTGTTGACCTCGTCAATATTTTTGTAATCAGTTCCCGTAAGTAACTGATATATAGGGATTTTTTCAAAGAGTGAAACACTCAAAATCTGTAGAATTGTGTAGAGACTTATCTCGATTTTTAATTGTTTCTTCAGGATTGCAACCGCCAGGTAGGTGCATATCGCGATCCAAACCTGAGTCTTCACTGCATTTCGAGATGTTCCGTAAAAAGATTTAATCCTGAGATGTTGTTTGATCCATTTGAAGAACAATTCCACTTTCCAGCGATTGCGATAAAGGTCTGCGATTGTCATTGGTGATAATTTGAAATTGTTAGTTAAAAAGACTAAATCCTTATTTTGTCCGGCATCAAAATATTTAATCCTGCGGAAATGAACCGGGTAATGTTGGTTAGAATAATAACCTGTCAAACGGACTGTTTGATCACAGCGAAGTCCGCTGGATTTATCCACTTTATGAGAATAAACCCGGTTGAATTTTAAATTGTTCTTTGCCCTGATGATAAAATAGGAACCGGCCTGATGAAGAATGAACAGGCGCTCAAAATCCAGATAACCTCGATCCATGATATAAAAAGCCCCGTTTTCCGGTATAAGCAAATCCAGAATATTCACATCATGAATGAGTGCCTTTGTGATTTCAACAAATGTCGGAATAGAGCCCTGCAGATCCAGCAAAGTATGCAATTTGATTCCACCCTTCCTTTTCCTGAATTCAGCCCAGGGGAAAATGCTAAGACAAAGATCGATAGTTGTGGAATCCAAGGCATAAACAGTACCGTCAATGGCTGCAATAAATTCAGAATCATCAACATATAATGGACGAGCCTGGGCAATTAGAGTCTGTGCAAACTCAGCAAATATACGCCAGTCGCGCCGCTCATTAGCGCGCGCCAGGTTCATTCTGGCAATATTTCCTTTAATTCCCATGTGATATAGTTTCCCACTTTGGGACTTGAGGCAGGATTCAATATCCCGTAAACTCTCTCGATAGGATAATTGAGCAAAAATCATACAGAGAAATTGATCCCAACAA
>QNCV01000291.1 GCA_003645845.1 Fidelibacterota bacterium
ATCTTGATGTTCTTATCAATAATGCCGGATACGGTGTCGGTGGCTTTTTTGAAGATTTAACGGACAGAGAGTACCGGGATCAGATGGAAACGAATTTTTTCGGTGTGCTGAATATGGTACGGGAGTCCCTGCCTCTGTTGCGGAAAAGTGCAGATGCCCGCATTATCAATATATCCAGCGTTGCGGGCCTGACAACGACGCCGGGAATGGGCGCCTACAACACCAGCAAATGGGCGGTGGAAGCCTTTTCCGAATGCCTGCGTCAGGAACTGGCGTTGCACGGAATCAAAGTGCTGCTGATCGAACCGGGTCCCTATCCGACGAAAGTTTTGACAACAAATACCCGTTTCGGCGAAAAAGCCCTCGATCCCGAAAGCCCGAATTACCGGTTTACTCAACGGATTTACAAAATGTATCAGCGGAGGACGAAAAATCTGAAAAGTGATCCCATGGAAATAGTTCGTTTAATGGAGCATCTGATTACCGCCGGGAATCCGCGATTCAGAAATATTCGGGGGCCGGGTGCAAAAGTCCGTGCATATATGCATCGGTTTTTACCCTGGAGATTGAACGAATGGATTGTTCGAAAAGTAATTTTCGGGAATATGAAATAAAACCGTCACATTTTTAAAACTTTTTTTAACAATTCGAGGTCTTAGTAATGTGATGAATGACGAATTCCTTATAGATGAGTTTAATTCCGGCAATGTAGCTGCCTTCAATACCCTGGTCTGGCGCTGGGAAAAACCGATTTACAATTTCATTTTGCGTTACATCGGGGACTGCGATCTGGCTAAAGATATCATGCAGCAATGTTTTATCAAGGCGTTTAAATCACTGAAAAAACTCAGAGATCATCAACGTTTCTCCCCATGGCTTTACCGGATTGCCCTGAATCTCTGCCGCGACGAGTTGAAGAAGAAAAAGTATACAACCTTTTCCATTAGTGATGTTCGGGACTTTGACGAAAATAACAAATCTGATTATAGTATTGTACTCAAGGATAATGACAATAATGCCACCGATCTGGCCCATCACGAAAATCTTGCCGAACTGTTACAAAGGGCCTTGATGACGATTCCGGAAGAACAACGGGTTGTTATTATTATGAAACAGTACCATGGGATGAAATTCACCGAAATTGCCGATATATTAAAAGCACCGATAAACACAATAAAATCAAGAATGTACTACGGTCTCGACGCCCTTCATGCCGTTTTACAGCGATGGGGACTTGACCGGGAGGATTTGGAATATGAGATGTGATGATTATCGTTTATTAATGATGGATGATCTTTATGATGAGATTTCCAGCGAAGATAAGGAAAGGTTAAACGACCATCTGAAAACCTGTACCGGTTGTCGGGAGAAATATCGTACCCTCCGGGCAACGGCAGGGAGGTTAAAACAGTGGGAAGATATCGAGCCTCATATGAAACTGACATTTGTTCATCAACCGGCGTCGCGATTTGCTGATTTTTTTCAGAGTCTGAAAGCCTGGAAATTGCCGACACGACTTGCAGTTTGTGCGGCGGCCGGGCTGTTTTTATTATCCCTATTCAATACAAGGATTCAGTATGCCAATGGTCAGTTTTCGTTTCAGGCAAGCCTGTTTAAATCAGGCCCAGAGATACCGGCTGCTCAGCTGGCCACGAAGACGGATCTGGACGACTTACGGAGGGAAAATTATCAGATGGTGGCCACAATTCTCGATGAATATGCCAAACGGAATAAAATCGAGACAGCGGTTATGTTTGAAAAATTCTATGATGAGCTGGAAAAACAGCGGAAAAATGATCTCTATGTTCTCAGCAATGCCGTTGAACAGATTCAGACCGGCACCAGTCGCCGGTTGGAGCAGACTGACCGGACATTGGGATCGTTGATTCAATATGTCAACTTACAGAATCGGGGGAGATAGATATGATAATCCGGGGGAATAGCGTTCATCAAATTTCGAAAAGAAGGAGAGTTCCCATGAAAAGGAAAAAAATTAAAACAATTCTATTGATAGGCCTGATATCTTATTTCACGGTTTTATCAGTTGATCTTTTTGCCCGCACACCGGAGGATCAGAAATCCGCAATCAATCAGGATATTGAAATTCTGGAAGGTGTCCTTGACCAGCTGATTATTCATGACAGTCCCTATCTGTTCAGCGGCAATCAGGATGTCAATGGTATTTATCTGGACGGATTTGGAATCATGTTTGATTTTGAGAGCAGTGGCTTGCTGAGTTTATCGGAAATGCTGAATCGAACTTTTGAATCACTCCCCAAAATTAGAATCGACTCGGATGAAGAAGATAAAATAATTATTTCTGTTGACGATGATAAAAGGAAAGAAGAAAAGACCGATCAGAAAGCCGAAATTGAGAAATCCCTGAAAAAAACGGAAAACCTGATCGTCGAATTTTTCAGAGACTATGCCAGTACAATAAAATCACTTCCCGAAGATGAACGGATTTGTATAAATATTCGGAATTCCTCGGGTTTTCTGATTGGTGAATCCGATGATTTTAAAGTGCCGACGCAATTACGTGCATGTGTAAAAGCCAGCGAGCTTAAAGACTACCGGCAGGGCAAAATTGATGAGAAAAAAATGACCTCATTGATAAAAATAAATCGTCTCTATGACAATGAAAGCAGAAGGGACCTGGATATTTTCGGCGGTATCATTGACCGTTCCGTCGGACGTGATTCGGACAATCGGTTCTTTCACTGGGATGGCAAAACCCGAAGCATGTACCTGGATGGCTTTGGTGTAATATTCTTTTCGCCCGTGGCCGGATTTGAGAATATCCACAGAGTCCTGATTAAAAAAGCCGATGAAATTGAAAAAAAGGTCGCGAAGTATGAAGCCAGAGTAAGAAAACATGAAGAGCGAATGCGGGAATATGAGGAAAAAACCCGCGAGTATGAACAACAACTAAGAGACAGGAAAAAGGATGATGAGGAACTGGAAGCACCACCAGCACCTCCGGCTCTTCGGAGAACGGCTACCACACCGACCCATATTGTCATTAATACCAATGGAGATACGGTAAATGTCGATGGTGATTTTGACTTTGACTTTGATTTCGATTTTGATCGTGAATCATCCATGAGTCAAAAAGAAATTGATTCATTACTGAATGACCTTACTGATAAAATCACCGATGCACTTGGAAAGTATGGCGCAACCCTGCGGTCTGTAAAAGACAATGAGAGTATTTTAGTGGCGGTAGATTTAAGTAGTCATATCTGGGATAGCGATTATGACATGCTTTATCTGAAAGTGAAAAAATCAGACATAACTCGCTATAGCAGGGATAAGATATCCTATGATAAATTCAGGAAAACTGTGGAGGTCTGGAAAGACTGAAATATTCCGACTTTTGTACTTATCAGCCGGGTAAAGCGATCTGCTTTACCTGGCTTTTGTATATACCACGGATTTTCAGAAAAAACGGATGATAATTACCGGAACGAAAATCCATAAAAGCCCAGGGATAAGGGCTGAATTTTCCCTTTTCATAATGCAGCGCCATGTCGGCATAAATGCCTTTATCAAGATAAATTTTATGAATGCCGTACTTTGCCGAGGCCAGAACGACTTTGTCATAGTCAAGATAGCCGATATCAAGATTGACCTTACGTTGATTCCCAATGGCAAATTTCATCTCTGTTTCGTTGGTGACCAGTTTTGCGTCAGCCAGAAATCCGGGACTCTTCAGCTCGGAAAAGGAATAAAATTTGCGGTAAA
>QNCV01000292.1 GCA_003645845.1 Fidelibacterota bacterium
GATTGTGAAGTAACTCTCTGAGATCATCGACAAAAAAATTATAAAACGCCGGTTTCAGAACACGACCGTTTTTACCGAAATGACGGATAAATTCATCAATCGTTGTGTCGTTTGTCAGGTTGCAGCGGCCTTTTCCGGTGATGCGTAACTTGCGGCCGAGACGATCCATTTTTTCAAGGAGCAAGACCTTGCTACCCTTTAAAGCAGCCTGACCGGCGGCCAGGATACCGGCGGGCCCGCCGCCGATAACAATTGTATCATATTTATCAGGATTATCCATCGAATCATAGCTTGGCGGAAAAAAATCTGGAATGCAAATAAAAACTCCCGCTAATTAACGGGAGTTGATTTGGAATAAATGAGAAATTAAATCACTGCTTTTTATCCGGATCTTCTTTCCAGATCAAATATGAATAGATAAATGAAATTATCACGGTTCCAAAAACTGAGATAAGCAGAATGATCATCCGTGCTGTTCCGGAAAGCATAAAACTGCTGATGATAATCAGAAATCCGGAAAGTATAAATAATCGTCCGCCCAAGCGATGAGTTTTATTCCAGGATAATTCACTGCTGAGTGTCCAGGGTGTTTTGATGCCCAGCATGAAATTACTGCGGATCTTGCCCATATAGTTCCCAATGACAATAAACAAAACACCGATGAGGGCGGGTACGATTTTTCCAATGCTCAGACTTTTTCCCAGGGCATTCATGATCATGACAATATGCAGTGTCGCAAAAACCAGAATAATACTGATAATGACCAGATTGTAGGCTTTCATTGAAAGATTGATATTTTTTTTACGTGGTTCTATTCTCGGTAAAAATGTTACCAGCAGGATAACTACCATGACCACAATCGGCATCATGAAGAGTCCGAGAAATTTTCCGGCATACTGATTTGGTTCGCCATTGATGTTCCAGTGGACCGGCAATTTTATATCTGCCGGTAATTGCAGAGCCGCCCAGATTGAAATCAGGGCCATTATTACAAAGAGAGTAATGGCGGTTACCAGAGCCGGTTTGAGATTTTTGAATTGTCTTTTTAGAGTGTTCATTTATAATTTTTCCTTCAGGTTAAACATATCCATTAATGCCAGTAATGCTTCTTCCAACACAGATACATTCAGGTGATAGATAATCGTTGTACCTTCCCGTTCGCTCTGGATCAGGTCGGCATCCTTCAGAATATTGAAATGCTTGGAAAGTGATGGCTTGGTGATTTCAAAATGCTCAGCAATCTCACCGGCGCTCATATCCTTATCGCGTAACATTTTAAGGATTTTCCGTCTGGTTGGATCGGAAAGGGCTTTGTAAATCCGGTTCATATCGATGCTTACAGTTTATTAATTAGCTGCTATTCAAATTAGCCAACAGGCTAAATATAAAAACTATTTAGCTATATGGCAAATAATACTTAAAGAGTATTAATTTATTTGTTCGAGGAGGAATTCTTTGAAATCGGAATATTGGTTGGAAATCGGTAAGGAAAGTATCTTTCGGTTGAGACATTTATTCAAACGCTCCGGGATTTCCACCGGTCTGCCAATAACCGGTTCGACGATATCATTGAACTTTGCCGGATGCGCTGTCTCCAGGAAAATTCCGATATCGGTTCCGGGATGGGTATTGAGGTATTTCTTTAAACCAAGGTAGGCAACAGCGCCATGGGGATCGAGAATATACCCATTAGTTTCTGCAATACTTGCAATGGCCTGACGTGTCTCATCGTCGCTGAAATATTGTCCGTAAATGTCCTTTGTTATTCGTTTCCATGAGGAATCATAAAGGTCCAGGATTCTGGCGAAATTGCTCGGATTTCCCACATCCATGGCATTGGAGATTGTCCGGACTGAGGGCTTCGGTTCAAATCTTCCGGTTTTCAGATAGTTCGGTACAATATTGTTGATATTTGTCGATGCAATAAAAGGTTCAACCTGCAGTCCCATTCGTTTTGCGATCAGCCCGGCGGTCAGATTACCGAAATTCCCGCTGGGAACCGAAATGGCAATATTTTTCGACATATACATATCGATTTGTCCGATTGCATGAAAGTAATAGACACATTGCGGGATTAGCCGGGAAATATTGATCGAATTTGCCGACGTAATCATTCCGGATTGCCGGATATCCCGATCAATCAGAGCGGTTTTGACCAGTCTCTGGCAGTCGTCAAAGCTGCCGGCCACTTTCAGAGCGGTGATGTTTTTTCCGGAAGTGGCGATCTGTTTTTCCTGGATCAGACTGATTTTACCGGCGGGGTAAAGGACAATGACCTTAATGCCCGGAACTTCGAAAAAACCGTTGGCTACGGCGCTGCCTGTATCCCCGGATGTTGCCACGAGAATTGTCAGCTCCCGGTCACTATCTTTAACTAAATAGCCCATTAGTCGCGCCATGAATCGCGCACCGACATCCTTGAAGGCTAATGTAGGGCCGTGAAACAGTTCCAGCGTTTTGATTTTTGGTTCAATGTCCGCCAGCGGTGTGGGAAAATTGATGGCGTCAGTGACTATATCGAGCAAGGTGCTGACGGGAATATCGTTCCCGGTCAGGTGCCGGATAACTTCAACCGAGATCGTTTGCTTATCCAGTGTCCCGAGAGATTTGATAAAAGAGGATGGCATTTCAGAAATCGTTTCGGGCATATAGAGGCCGCCGTCATCCGGCATGCCACCAAGAATCGCTTCACGGAGCGGAACAAATCTCGATCTGTCGGCAGTGCTGTAGAACCGCATCATTTCTCCTCACTCTTTCAAAATCCGGGCGCCGACGGTGTTGATTTTGGAAATATACGTTTGACATATGATCGAATGTCTTGAGAAGACATCTTTCATTTGGTCTGCCAGTTTCCGGGCAATTACAGTCGAGGTGGACAGGCAGAAAATTGACGGCCCGGATCCGGAAATACTACATCCGAGAGCGCCGTTTTCAATTACCTTTTCTTTAATTTCGTAAAAATGCGGAATCAGGCCTGCCCGTCGGGGTTCGATGATGTGGTCGGTCATCGAACGGCCTATAAGTTTCGGATCATTGTTGTAAAGGCCGGCTACGACTCCGGCGGTATTAGCCCACTGTCTGACTGCGTCGGGCAGGGGAATATAGGGTTCGATGATTCGGCGGGCGTCCAGGGTTCTGATTTCAATTTCAGGATGAATAATTGTACAGAATAGCCCTTCCGGGACAGGTAATTCTATAATATCCGGGGGGTCGTTTTCCCGGATCAGGATGAATCCGCCGAAGAGAGCCGGTGCAACATTATCGGCATGAGCGGCGCCGCAGGCCAGCTTTTCCGCTGCCATGGCGATCGGCAGCAGCTCTTTTTTTGAGAGAGGATTGTTAAACAGACGGTTTACCGATGCTAACGCCGCAACGGAACTGGCCGCACTGGAACCCATTCCACTGCCCAACGGCAATCCTTTCTTCAGCTGAATATCGATACCGCGGCTGTCCTGAATTTTTTTCAGAAAATGAAGGACGGCAAATCCGGCGGTATTGATTTCGGCCTCTTTTGGCAAGCGGCCGCCATCCCCGGATATTTCAGTGATCCTGACATCTTTTGTTTCGGAAAATGATACGGTTACCTCATCGCCGGGCTGCTCAATCGCAAAACCGAAAATGTCATAGCCGCAGCCGACATTGGCCACGGTAGCAGGGGCAAATGCGGTAACGGATCGGTTCATAGCTTAATATAACCCTTTTTAAGCATCAATTCAGCATTCAGGATAGCC
>QNCV01000293.1 GCA_003645845.1 Fidelibacterota bacterium
TACACCTGCCCGGCGATCTGATTCATATAATTTAAATCTTTGATCTGATTGTATTCTTTTGGCATATAGCTCCACCACGTATTCGGATCCTTATAATATTTTCGGCGTGCGCCAAGGATTGAAACCGCCGCATCGGCCATATCCCGGGTTATAGAAACAAAAATAACCTTTTTTAACTCCCCGGTTAATCGCTGTAAATGGTAAGAGCCGAATATATTTTTAAACACCAGTCCTTTATTAAAGTGGTTTTGAACATTTGCCAGGATTTTTGTCAACATAGGCCAGTCAATTTCCTCTTCCACCTGTTCTGATTTGATAATACCGTTTATGTCCTCTTTTTTTAACCAATGGCGCCAAAAATAGCCGAATTCATGAATGTCCGTCGGATCATCGGTGTGGGCGAAGTTCGACTGAAAATTAGTATGTTTCCGATTTCCCAAAATCATGTCGGAAAGCCGTAGTCCGTGGAGCGGAGCAAGAAAAAAGCGGGCCGCAAAATTGTTGATGTAACCGATATCAAAACAATGGGCGATCACTTGTGTTATTAATGTGGTTCCCGATCGGGGAGGACCGAAAACAAATATAAACGGGTAATTGATTTCTAAATCCTGGTAGTAGGATAATTCCTCGCGGTATAAAAGCTTATTTAGTTTTTTCAGAAACAATTCATCGGAAGTTGATTTGATGTATTGACCTTTTCGATCTGAGTAAAAGTCGGTAAGTCGGGTCGGATTATTTCGTTTCATCATTTAATAATCCATCTTATTACTTCAAATGTTTCGGCATAATTTGCACCGCACTGAACGCCACGGGTAGTCGCCAGGCCCCTGATAAATTCCTCATTGGCGTATTTTCGTCCTGTTTGAGAGCGGTAGCATTTTACGGAATCAAGTTTTTTCTGAATATGACGTTCCTCGAGATGAATAAAAGAACGGGTCTCAAAATTGATATTATTCCAGGGCATTTCATATCCCAGGATTGAGGTGAATTTAAATGCTCGTAAACCCTCTGTGGCGATTACGTAGTGATCCTGATGAAGATCGTGGGGAGAGGTCATCAATACCAAGTCGGGATTAATGTCGTTGCGAAGTCTGACCAAATCTTCCAGTATATCCTGTCTGTAATGGTCAAACTTCCTTACCGGGTAGCGGTAAATAAGCAGATTATCCTCCGGAATTCCCAATACCTTACTAGAAGCCTTTACCTCTTTCAATAATATATCTTTAGGTAAACCTTCGGGAACCGATTCCTCTGCACAGGAAAAAGTTGCGTAATACAGCTCTTTTCCCTCCTCAATAAATTTGGCAATTGTACCGCCGCAACCAAATTCACCGTCATCTGTATGCGGGCCTAAGATTAAAATTTTATTAAGATTTATCATAATAAATCCTCGAATATTTTCGCAAGTTTTTTCGTCAATTCTACCCGGTTGTACCTCTCGATTTCTTTGCTGTTTATTGTAATCACCGGTTTGTTTTTACGTCGTTTTTCAATTAATTGTTGGATATAATGTTGAGGTTCAAATACATCTTCATAATCAAACATCATCCCGACGTTGGTCGCTTGAAGTATTTGGTGTGCGGCTCCATTTAATGGTCCGTATGCCAATATTGGCTTTTTTAACATCAGGTATTCAAAGAGCTTACCCGTCAATATTCGGCCGGCGATATTACTTCTTCCGATGAACATAACTAACATATCGGAGTCAGCCGCTTCCCTAAGGGCGGATTGGTGATCCAGATATCCGGTAAATATAATCCTTATGTCATTTTCATATTTTTGGATTTTTCTCCTGACGGATTGTTCAACAACACCAATGATTTTAAGGGTTATTTGCATATCCGTATTTTTATATTGACGCTGGAGATTAACCAGAGAATTAAAAAAACTGTCGACGTATTGACGTGTTTTCAGTGATCCCATATAGCAGATTGTAAAGGAGCTACGATTTTGTTTTTTCGCAGATATATTGGGTGTGATATTTCGATAATCATCGGGATCGAATCCGTTTGGGAGAACATGAGTTGCGCATACCGGACTGATGTCGAAAAAACCCTCGGTTACGGTTATAGCACTATTGGCCGCCGTTAATACTTTTTGCTCCATTCGGGAATCGATTGATTTTGCCAGGCGCCATTTAGGGGCATTATGGTAATGGTAGATATTTGTCCAGGGGTCCCGGAAATCCGCCACCCATTTTATTCCGCTCCATTTTGCAAGTTTGCGGGCAATCAAATGCACGGTTGGTGGCGGTGAGGAGGAAAGGATGATATCCGGTCGGGCGGTTTTGATTATTTTTTTTCCCTTTTTGACAGCAAAGGGAATCCAGCCGATTTTGGCGTCCGGAATGAACAGATTTGCCCGAATCCAGTTTGAAATGCGTTTTTTCAGAGATGGATTTTTTTCTGTCAGAACAGCAACGGGAATCGCTTCGCCGGGTTTCATTCCCACAAATTTACGATAGAAACCGGACGGCTCTAAAGTGTTTGTTTTATGAACAATAAGGTTATCGGGAATATCATTGATTAAACTGTTGTCAATGGCCGGATATTCTCCGTTTCTCACTGTTAATATAATGGGTCTCCAGCCGAATTGCGGCAAGTATTTGGCGAATTTCAACACCCGCTGAACGCCCGGTCCTCCGGCCGGCGGCCAGTAATAGGTAATGATTAAGACGGTTTTCAATTCTTCTTTAGACAATATAATGCCCCGGTGCTTAACCATTCCCGGAATATTTTTCCGAATGGCTGTTTGATTCTTTTGGTTTTATATCGATTTTCATGGGCAGGACGGATTATATAAAACTGACGTTTAGTCAATTCCAGGCCGGTAGATTTAACGATTTTTTCAAAATTATTTATACTTATCCGGTTTGATTTCACCCGTAGAAGGCCTTCGATTTTCGCAGAAGAAATCTTCCGGAATTTCAGATATGCGGCATATATTTTATCCGGTAATAAGAAAATGTAGGGAAGTTTTACCCAAACAGATGCGGCTGTTTGCTGATGCCCCGCGTAGGGTGAATATTTCGGCGGGAAAGAAAGAAAGATCCGGCCGCCGGGTTTCAATAATTCCGTCATATTTCGAAGCGCCGTTAATTTTTTATCCTGATCAATATGCTCAATCACATCCCGGCAGATGATAACATCCATTTTTTCATTAATATCCTCCGAATAGGTGTCCGGCCGGGTAATATCCCCCTTGATAAATTTTATGTTCAGTCCGTCGTTCAGGATAATGGAATTTTCATGCCGGTTATCGGAGAATTCAATGCCGAAACACCGGTGTCCCCGTTCCGCAAAATATTTTAATGCGCCCCCTTCCGCCGGACCGATTTCGCAGATATTCAGGGGAGCCGAATTGTCAATATCCAAAAAATCGGTCAGTACATGTTCAGCATACCAGTACTGTTCATGATAGGAACGCATGTTTCGGGCGGATATGTTTTTCATTTATAATACTTTTTCACAAAGCCCGTATATTCCGGTTTTTTCAGGATAATACGATTCCAAAAGCCGCTGGCGAAACCAAATCCGTAAGCAAATATTTGTGTCAGTGAAACAACGGGAGACAATATGGCGGCCCTTACGTCTCTGTATTTTAATAAAGCAACGATAAAAATTGTGGTAAGCAGACCCAGCGCAACGGCATCGACGATCAGCCAGAGATAAAATAAGTATCTATGGAATGGCGCCAGAATCGTAATTAGAATATACCCAAAAGCGCCAA
>QNCV01000294.1 GCA_003645845.1 Fidelibacterota bacterium
TCTTCGGGAATTCCGAGATATTTTCTGCCGGCGTTGAGCAGAGTGATATAGGTTCCGTGAACGATTCCCTGGGGACCGATATACATCCAGCCGCCGGCGGTCATCTGACCGTAATTCGATACACCCATAGCAGCGAGTTTTTTAAAGTGTTCCGAATTGTCCCATTCACCGACAATCAGTCCGTTTGTGGAGATGACCCGCGGGGCATTTGGGCTGGAAGGAAATAGTCCCACCGGATGACCGGAACTGACAACCAGCGTCTGTTCCTCGGTCATGACTTTCAGATATTCTTTAATCAGCAGATATTGCATCCAGTTTTGACAAACCTGGCCGGTCTCACCGTATGTCACCAGTTCATAGGGATAAAGGGCGACATCAAAGTCGAGATTGTTATCGATGTTGACCTGTAATGCCCGTGCGGCTAAAATACCTTCATATTCGTCCACAGGCTTGCCCCAGATGCGGCCTTCAGGACGATACCGGTATCCGTAAATCCGTCCCATGGTTTTCAATTCTTCCAGAAATTCCGGGGCCAACTCCTCATGCAGGTTAGCAGGTATGTAACGAAGTGCATTTTTCAGGGCGGTAATGGTTTCTGATTTTGTCAGGTTAAAGCCCCGACTTGGAGCCCGGCGAATCCCATCGGCAAATTTTTTCTTTGGAGGTAATTCGGCCGGCAATTGGATGGTCATTGCGTTTGAAATATTGGTGGTGTTCATTTGAAAACCCCTTGTGTTTTTAGCAGAGTGTTTTTCATATTATTTGGGTAATAAGTCCTGAACCCGGGCCTGAATCGTCCCGTTTTCAATGTATTGATAGAGATTTTTCCCGGGGCAGAGTGTCTCGGTATAGTCCTTGTGCCCCTTGATGCTATAAAGCGGCACATTGAATCGCTGAACCAGATAGGCCGTCAGCTCAATGATCGACTGCAGCTGGTCTTTGTTGACGGTTGCATTTTCGTAGTTTCCCATCAGACAGATAAGGGCGTGCCCTCTGGGATCGTAATCGGTATTGGTGTCGCCCGGATAATTAATGGGGCGTGCTTCATAAATTATTCCGGCGGTATCGATCATAAAATGGTAGGGAATATCAATCCAGCCTTTTGCGCTGCGGCTCCAATCCTGCAACTGGCGGATATGTTCGGCGGGATCTTTACCTTTCGGATAATCTACTCCGCCATGATGAATGGTGATTTTCCTGATTTCATGTTCGGGCATTGCGCGCTTTAGCGGTTTCCAGCCCCACTCGGTCCGTCGGACAACATGCAGATTGTCCGGATAGTTTAATTCGAGAACCGGAATCTCTTTTTTAATGGGACCGGTGCAGGAACATATCACAAATAACACTGAGAGAAATAGAATAAACCGAAAATTCATGGTGCATCCTTTTAAAATTAACTGAATTAAGTTAATTAAATCGGTTCATCCTTTCAACTAAACATTTTCTATTCTGCTTGATTGCAGTGGTGGAATGTGTTAGTTTTGCAAACAAATGGAGAGGTGTGCATGCAGAGATCTCTTTTAGTGAAAAATATTGGTGAGTTGACCACTTTCGACAGCCGCTCAGAATCCATGCGGGTTTTCAAAGATGTGGAGATGATTATTTCGGATGGGGTGATTCAGGAAATCGGAAAGGATCTTTACTCGTCGGAATTTGATATTATTGACGCTGAAAACAGACTGGTTACTCCGGGGTTTGTCGATCCCCATACTCATCCGGTTTTTTTCGATACCAGAGAAACGGAATATGAAATGCGGATCATGGGCAAATCCTATATGGAAATTGCCGCAGCCGGTGGAGGAATCCGGTCCAGTGTGCGGAGTCTGAGATCAGCGGATATGAATATATTGAATAAGAGAGTTAAACAACGACTGGACGATTTTCTGCAATTTGGCACGACGACAATCGAAGCCAAAAGCGGTTACGGATTGTCTCCGGAGAGCGAGCTGATGTCGTTGCGATTGTTAAAGGAGCTTGGGGAGAATCATCCGCTGGATATTGTCCGTACATTTCTCGGAGCCCATGAGTATCCCGATGAGTATCGCGATGATCACGAGGCCTATATCGACCTGATCATTGAGAAAATGTTGCCCGTCATTGCCCGTGATGACCTGGCGGAATTTTGCGATGTGTTTTGCGAAGAAGGTGTCTTTTCGGTGAAAGAGACCCGCTTGGTGCTGGAAGCGGCGAAATTTCTCGGATTGGGTTTACGTTTCCATACAGAGGAATTCAAACCCATCGGCGGGGTACAGTTAGCGGCAAAACTCGGCGCTGTTTCCGCCGATCATTTGACCGCCATTACTGATGAGGGAATAGAGGCGCTGGTTGAAGGCAATATAATTCCGATTCTGTTGCCGGCAACGACATTTTTTCTCGGGTCTGATAACTATGCTCCGGGCCGTAAAATGTGGGACAGGGGACTTCCTGTAGCGCTGGCAACGGATTTTAATCCCGGCAGTTCCATGACCCAGTCAATGCCGCTGGTCATCAGCATTGCCTGTCTGAAATTGAAATTGACGCCTCTGGAAGCGCTACAGGCCGCAACATATCATGCCGCAAAATCGCTTTTACATGACGATCGCTGTGGGAGTCTTGAGAAAGGCAAACAGGCGGATTTTGTGATCTGGAGGTTTGACAGGTACCAGGGGATTCCCTATTTTCTGGCCTATCCTTCGGTTCAATCGGTGTGGAAAAAGGGGGTTCGGGTCTGGGAAATGAAATAATTTCCAATTTACGCCCTGATTGTTAAAAAACATTTGACAAAAATGCCATAAAGCGCTAATATCAACTACGAAATAAATACAGGCTAAATACATGCAAGGAGGAAAATTTTGAGAAATAAGAACCGTTTGTCTTTACTTATCGTACTGCTGACGGCTGTTTTCATGTTGCCGGTTAATCTTGCCGCGAATACCAAATATTATTCTTCGGTTCAAAATATTTGTAATGCCTATCAGGTTCCGACGGATTATGATCATATGAACCTGATTACTACCGGAGATGGTAAAGAGGAATTTACCATGACGATGAGGAGCGCCCGCAATCAGTTTGATCGAATGATGTTAATCGGATTTTATGCGGCCGGCAAAGCCATGGTTTATCATAATGAACCGATCCGGAAAGTTACAATCATCGTCAGCATCGAATATAAGGAGACTGAAAATATTGTCGCATCTGCCGACAGGGACAATATTATGAAATTTGTAAACGGCGAGATTACGTCGTCAGAATTCGTGCGCAGGATAACATTTGAATAAGAAACAAAATAACAATTAAGGAGGAATTCATGGATCCTTTTTCATGGTCGTATACGTTAATGATGTATCTGAGAGGAATCGGCTGGGCGATTGTTGCGTCACTGGGATTTTCCTTTGGCGTCGGGCTAGCCATTAAAGTGTTTGACTGGTTGTCCACATCTATTGATGAATGGGAGGAGATTAAAAAAGGCAATTATGGCGTTGCATTGATTATTGTCGCTCTCATTGTCATGGTCGGTCTTCTGGTGCATAAAGTCATATAGTTGACACTTTAACTCATTGACAGGGAATTCAATCTTTTGGATTCCCTGTTTTCTTTTTGTAACTCTGAAAGAGTTTTATTAAATAACGTGAGTTCGACATAAGAAATGCCATATAAAATATCTATAACATCTTAAATAATAGTAGCTTTCATGGAATTCCTTTCGTAAATTATAGTTGTTTAAAACAAAAAAAGAAAGGAACTCCA
>QNCV01000295.1 GCA_003645845.1 Fidelibacterota bacterium
CAAAATACACCAATTTCCAGGGCGTTTTTCGATTTGTGTATTTAGAAAAGAGTAATCAATCCTGGATTGGAGAATATAAGTGAAATATGACATTTTTTGAGCGAGAGACGGGACTCGAACCCGCGACAACCACGTTGGCAACGTGGAGCTCTACCAACTGAGCTACTCTCGCGTTCTTAAAAAGCGGTGAAATTTAAATCAGAAATATGCATTTTGCAAATGTTTTGACACTTTTCTTAAAGCAAAACTTCGGTTGAAATATAAAGAAAATACATCTAACTTCCACTTCGATGAATCTGTCAGTTGATTTCAATAAATATTGTGTTGTCATTCCGGCCTTTAATGCCGGGAAAACCATTTCGGAATTAATTTTAAAAGTACAAAATCTCATTCCGGAGCTGTCAATTATCGTTATTGATGATGGCTCCACTGATAACACTGCTTTAATTGTTTCCGAATTCGGTTCAGTCAGACTATACTCACATAAGGTCAACAGGGGAAAAGGTGCTGCAGTTAAAACCGGAATTCGTATTGCTCAAAAGAACGGTTTTCAATATGCAATTTTCATTGACGCAGATCTACAACATGATCCGGGTAGTATTCTCGAATTCATAAAAACAAGAGAACAATATCGATGTGAAATGATTTTAGGATGCCGGAATATTTTTGGTACAAAAATGCCTTTTCACAGGGTGCTTTCTAATACAATCACATCATTTGTTATTTCAATAAGAACAGGAAAAGTGATCCATGACAGCCAATGTGGGTACAGATTAATCGCCTTGGAGAATCTTAATCCATTTCTTTTTACTAATGATGGCTTTCAGTTCGAGAGTGAATTTTTGATTAAGATGGTTTACGCGGGAAAGTCCTATCAGGAAGTATCAATACCGACAATTTATAATACGTCCGGCAGTTCAATAAATAATGTTATGGATACGATTCGCTTCATAAAAATATTCTTTCTAAGCTATTTCTGGTTTTAAATGGAGATTATTCAATGATTGAAATATTGAAAATGATCGCAATTACCTTCATTCCGACCCTTGAACTCAGGGCATCGGTTCCCTACGGAATTTTTGCAACGAATTTTCACTGGTCTGAAGTGTTTACGATATGTGTAATTGCCAATATCATAGTTGGTATATTAATATATTTTTTCCTCGAATGGATTATCAAACTTATGTGTATTTTTACGCCGATAAAAAATCTCTGGAATCGGTATATCGAACGCACCCAGGAAAGAATATCGAAAGGAGTTGAAAAATACGGCGAATGGGCTGTTGCAATTTTCATTGGAATACCGTTACCGGGTTCAGGTGTTTATACCGGAGCAGTTGCATCATTTTTAATCGGGTTGAATTTCAAAAAATTTCTGGTTGCAAATATAATCGGTGTAATAATTGCCGGCATTCTGGTAACTGCGATATGCCTGACCGGTTCAAGTCTGTCAGATCTTTTTATCAAACGGATATAATTTATTTTGGAATAACAATCTGATATTCTAAATTTGGTACGCTTTTTTTAGGTGATTGAAAAATAATTGACACGGGGTGTAGCGCAGCCCGGTTAGCGCGCTTCGTTCGGGACGAAGAGGTCGGAGGTTCAAATCCTCTCACCCCGACAAAAACCATAACGATCACAGAATATATTCACTCAGAAATAAAAAAAGCCCCGAAAAAATCGGGGCTTTTTGTACGCCCAGGAGGACTCGAACCCCCAACCTTCTGGTCCGTAGCCAGACGCTCTATCCAATTGGGCTATGGGCGCATCACTTGATAAAAAGCGAGTAAATATACATTCATTTCAATTTTATTTCAATTAAAAATATTGAAAAAAGTTTTTATTTCAATTATTTTCACAAGCAGCGAAACAGCCAAAGAAAGAAAGTTGGAGAAATGCGTAAATACCTTATCAGTGCGATTGTTGTTTTATTCTCGGGACAACTATTTGCCAGTGAATTGCCGGAGTCCGGAGCCCTGAAATCAGCTATATCTCTCTATGAAACCTGGCTGAAAGCAAAGATGGAATACCGGGGCATTCCCGGTTGTTCATTCGCTATCGTTTATGATCAGAAACTGGTTTATTCAAAGGGTTATGGATATAGGGACATGGAGGAAAAAATACCGGCAACCCCGGAAACTTTGTATCGGGTGGCCTCCATTACAAAGACATTCACCGGCACTGCAATCATGCAACTCTGTGATGCCGGAAAACTCCGTCTCGATGATCCGATAAAAAAATATTTACCCTGGTTTGATATCAAATCGGAATTTAATGATGATCCGGAAATTACAATATGGAATTTACTGACGCACACATCCGGTTTGCCGGCTGAAGCGGCGTTTCCATATTGGACTGACCATCGTTTTCCTACTAGAGAGCAAATTGAGAAGACCTTACCTATGCAGGAACTTGTATATCCGAATCAGACAAAATGGAGTTACTCAAATCTGGCCATGTCGCTTCTAGGTTATATCGTTGAGGTCGTTTCCGGCCGGAAATATGAAGATTATATCAATGAAAATATTCTGAAGCCATTATCAATGAATAATAGTTGCATCGATATTAAAAAGAATAAGAAGTTATTGAAACAACTTGCAGTAGGATACGGGAGGCGACTTCCGGACGGAAGTCATGAACTGATGCCTTTCACAGATTCGAAGGGGTTAATGCCTGCTGCGAA
Organism: Fidelibacterota bacterium; assembly: GCA_003645845.1. Classification (GTDB taxonomy): domain Bacteria; phylum Fidelibacterota; class UBA2242; order UBA2242; family UBA2242; genus B118-G9. The sequence goes on from QNCV01000295.1 coordinate 2,687, forward strand.
TTTGTCATCAACTGTTGAGGATTTAGCCAAATGGGCGTCATTTCAGTTTTCCGGTAAATCGTCGGATGGCGATATCCTTTTAAAAAAATCATCACTCCGCGAAATGCATCGTGTTCAATGGCTGCGACCGGATTGGGAAAGTGGCTGGGGACTCGGGTGGGGCGTACGGAAAAAAGGGGATAGGACAATTGTTGGACATGGCGGCTGGGTTGCCGGGTACCGTACTCAGATCTCCTGTTGTCCCGATGAAAAAACAGCTTTCATCATCATGTTCAATGCCGATGATGCATCACCGAGCGAATACATTTATAAAGCCTTTGATCTGATCGCTCCGGCCCTTGTTGATACCTACGGGGAAAAGGAAAAGATTGAAGTTGCAATCGCCCCTGAATGGAAGAAGTATGTGGGCAAATACCGGGATCCCTGGCTCTGGGATTACGATGTAATGATACTCAATGAAAAATTAGTCATCTATTCCTATGATTATCCACCGGAAGAAGATCCGAGATACAGTTTGTCCGAATTAACACCTATTGGTCCCCACACATTTCGGATTGCCGACAAAAATGGTCATGGTCAAAAGGTCGTATTTGAATTTGATGAAAAAGGGAATGTAACCCGTTTCAAGAAGGGAGAAAATTACAATTATCGGGTGAAAAATGGACCGAATTGACAGCTATAGATTTGGAGAGATGCGTATTGGCGGAAAATCCTATCGAAAGGATTTAATAATAATGCCGGACAGAATCATTGATAATTGGCGGCGCAAAGAAGGGCATCGACTGGCGATTTATGATCTCAGCCAAATTACCATTACCGGGATTGATTGCATTATTATCGGAACAGGAAAATTCGGGATGATGAAAGTTGATAATGAGGTTGTGAATTATTTTCAAAAACAGCAGATAGAAGTCATAATCTTAAAAACGGCGGATGCCGTTCAGAAATATAATGAAATGTTCGGGGAAAAAAGATTGTCGGCGGCTTTTCACCTGACCTGCTGACTTAAAGTAATACATTAAGATTTATG
>QNCV01000296.1 GCA_003645845.1 Fidelibacterota bacterium
AACACGGGAGTACGGAGATGTTGTCGCCACTCATCCGGAAAAACTTATTCTGGGAGTCCCTTACTACGGCAATCACTGGCAGACACAGAACAATACGGAAGGTTCAACCGCCATGGATTACATGGGCGCCGTTTACTACTCCTCCGGTGTCGATTATTTCAGAAGCTACGGTCGTAAATGGTCGTCCACCTATAAAGTGCCGTGGACAGCTTACAACTCCGGCGGTCAATGGTATCAGGTCTGGTGCGATGACGCTGAAAGTCTGAATCTGAAGTATAATCTGGTTCAGAATAATAATCTACTGGGCACTGGAATGTGGGCGCTTGGTTACGACAGCGATGAGATGGATCTCTGGAATTTACTGGCTGAAAAGTATTACCGGTTTCCAGCCGATTACACGATTGCCGACTTTGAAGACACGCTTGGAGTGTTTATCACCGATCTGAACTACAGCGGCTCAACTTCCGGAATTGACTCCGAATCAGTCCGTATCATTGACTCCCTTTCTGCATATTCCGGAAACGAATCCATGAAGATCATCGTTAAGGATGATTCCACAAAAACGGATGATTGGATTATTCGGCTGTTGGCCAATAAGGGTAATAAATTCTTAAATCGCGGCCTTTCGCCCGATGGAAAGATTAGTCTGTTTGTAAAAACTACCGGAAATAATAAGGAAATCGCACTGACTGTGGATGATATGGCCGGCGGAACGGAGATATCTCTAAAAACACCATTGATCAATGATGGGGAATGGCACGAATACTCATGGGATTTCCAAAACGATGACAGCTGGAAAAACTTTTATATCGGTAACGGAAAAATCGACGGACCGATCGTTTCCATCGATGCCATCATGCTATACAGTCCCGAACAAACCGACGACTGGACGTTGAACATCGATGATATCAATTACACAAGGATCGGTAATCACATTGAGAAAGAGCCGATTCCAAAAAAAATCAGTCTGAAACAAAATTATCCGAACCCCTTTAATGCTAAAACCATTATCGAATATTCGGTGTTTTCAGGTGCCGATGTCAGTTTGAAAGTGTACAATATCAGGGGACAGCTGGTAAAAGAACTTGTCAACCGTTTCCATTCGCCGGGAATCTACAAGATCGAATTCTCGGCTGAAAATGTGGCCAGCGGAGTCTATATCTACCGACTTGTATGCGGTCAGGACATTCAAACCGGAAAAATGACGATACTCAAATAATGCTTCGCAGACTCATCATAGGAATTTTGATAATAATTGGAACGTGCCCGATCTCATGCAGTCGGAAACCGGCAGCAAAAACAAAAACTCACGAAGAGACGAAACAAGATTCGCTTGTCCGCCCGCAGGATATTGGCGAACATAAATCCATTCACCAGGAGGAATGGGAATATTACCGCAATGATAGCGGCCAGGTAAAAACCGCTGATTGATAGCCTGTTTTATCTTATGTAAAACGGTGTATTTATCGATACTTCTGAAGTATTTTAGCAAATTCAAGAACATTATCAACAACAATATCCGGTTGAACCGAACAGTCGGAAATATCGTCCGGCTGAGTCTCACCGGTAAGCACCAGAACGCTCAGGACATCCGCTCGTTTTGCCATTTCCATATCAGTATAGAGCCGGTCACCGATAACCGCAACATCGCCGTTTTCTAAATGTTTACGATTAATAACTCCCTGAATCATCCGCGGATCCGGTTTCCCCAATACCGCATCCGGTGATTTTCCCGTGGCCGTTTCCAGAGCAGCACACAGCGAACCGCAATCGATCAAAAGTGTTTTTTGATCGGTCGGGCAAATCCGGTCAGGATTAGTTGCAATAAACGGCACATCACGCTGTATCCAGTACCCCGCTTTACACAAAGCGGTGAAGTCAAGATTTGGGTCAAAGCCAACCACCACAGCGTCGGGACATTGAGTCTCCGGGGATGTGACAATCTCAAAGCCCTCATCCCTGAACTCGCTTTTAAGGCCATCGGTGCCAACGATAAACAGCCGTTTTATGCCTTTCATCCGCGACTGCAAATAGTCAATTGTCATTAAGGCCGACGTATAAATCGTGTCCACAGTCGCCGGCAGTCCAAGAGTATTCAATTTTTGCAGGTATTGCCGGACACTAAAAGCGGAATTGTTGGTAATAAACGTATATCCAATCCCAAGATTCTGAATAATATCAAAAAACTCATGAACAAACGGGAAGAGCGTTTCTCCCTTATAGATTGTCCCGTCCAGATCCAGGATAAGGTGTTTCAGTTGCTTAAGGTGAGACTGTTGATTTTTAATATTATGTTCCCTGCTCATTATACACATCGCAAATTACCAAATACTTTCAAAAGGTCAAGCTGAAATCCGGGCCGGATGTGAATTTGGCAAGGGTTAAAATACATGCCCCTGGAACAACATTTTCTACTGACGAAGGCCAATCAATTCTGAAAAACACAGAAGATGTTATTTTTAAAGCAGGCTCAGCTTTACAGCCGCTTTTGAACGGCATCGCTCTTTAATTCCCGTAAAGCGTCCGCAGCGATCCAGCAGGCGCTTTTGGAATCGAGAGCGGCGATCTTTTCAGCAACCGGAATTGCTTTTTGGTTCAAGACTTTATTGCGTTTGCCGATCTGCCGAAGGGCCCAGTTCACCGCCTTTTTAACAAGATTGCGTTCGTCGGTGGATTCGCGAAGAATCAGAGAAAAGAACGGTATAAAATTTTCGTCCGGCGCCTTTTTATCACTGACCGCCAGCCGCGCCATCAGAACAAAGGCCGCCCGTTTTTTACCTTCGTTAACGTGGCCGCTCCACTCAATCGCTTTTTGCCAGGCCAGAGGGTGTTTTTCAAAAAGATTCATGCAGGCCTGGTCGCAGATTTCCCAGTAGTCGAATTCCATTGCCCAGGCTTCCATCTGATCTTCGGTCAGCTGCTTCGGGTCGTCAATCATCGTGGCCAGAATACGGGTTTCGCGGTTGTTGATTTTCCAGAGCGCCAGAGCCAAATTATGATTCCTGCGATACTCTTTGGCTATAGCCCGCAGATGAGGTACTTTCACGCCGAAGGTCTGTTCCGGCGTGATGCCGTACTTCGCCATGGCGGGGATTTTATCCGGATCACCCAGAGTCTTCAGGCGTTTTTGTATGGTATCGACAATCTCCTGAATACTGTTCATAAATCCTCGTTATTTTAAGATCATCATTTTTCGGGTCAGTTGCCCGTGACCGGATTTCAGAACGATGAAATAGATTCCTGATCCCGGTGTTGGCGAAACGGCATTCAGATTGAAGAGGATACTGTATTCGCCCGGTTGCTGAAATGAATTCACCGGTTCAGAAACTTTATTTCCCAGTAAATTGTAAATCGAAAGATTAACCTGATTTGCTCTTTCGATTTGGTAGGAAATTCGGGTCACCGGATTAAAGGGGTTCGGATAATTTTGATCCAGATGAAAGCGATAGGATATTTGTGGTTCGTGAGACTTTATTACTGATTCTTCCAGGCTGTATTGATAAACTCTGATGTCATCGATATACCAGCCGTCATATTCGACGTAATCATCGGATTTGATAATAAATCTCAACAGAATCTGTTGCCCCGCATACGTTGAAAGATCAATGTCTTCCTGCACCCAATTGGTCTGAAATCCATGATAAACAGGGATATCTTTTATCTGCGTTCCGGTACCCGAGCCGGGACTGGTATAG
>QNCV01000297.1 GCA_003645845.1 Fidelibacterota bacterium
AAGCGGTCAATATTTTTACAATCCAGACTTTATCACCCAATTCAGCGCAATCGAATTCCGGGACTTCATCGGGAAGCTGCTTGTGACGAAACATGCGGACGAATTCATCCCTTGCCTTGACCGCCTCATCACGCGAATGATACATTTCCACGATGACCTCCCCCAGCTTCATTTTGATATCCCGGGGATTTATGTTATCATCTCTCAGATCGTTTCTTATTTTCTCGAGCTCTGCCGCTTTGATGTCCGTTACCAGCTCAAAGTATGAGTATATCAGGTTATCGGGAATAGACATGATTTTCCCGAATATTTCACTGGCCGGTTCATCTATCCCGATATAGTTGCCCAATGATTTTGACATGCGGTTATGCCCGTCAACACCGACCAGCACCGGCAGGGTCAATATCAATTGAGGTTCGATATTATAATCCTGCTGAAGCTCCCTTCCGGTAAGCAGGTTAAATTTCTGCTCGGTTGCCCCGATTTCAACATCTGCCTTAATCGCCACCGAATCATACGCCTGCATCAGCGGATAAAACAGCTCGTGAATGGAGATCGGGTTATTCGCCTTGAATCGCTTTTCGAAATCGTCTCTCTCAAGAATCCTGGCGACTGTGAACCTCGCGGCCAGCTCCATCACCTCCCGGAAATTCATTTTTTCGAACCATTCGCCATTGTAATGAATTTCCGTTTTGGACTTATCCAGAATTTTGAAAAACTGGTTTTGATACGTTTCCGCATTGGCCATGATCTGGTCATAACTTAATTGCGGGCGAGTCGCGGAACGTCCCGAAGGATCGCCCACAAGCCCGGTATAGTCGCCGATTATCAGGACAATCTTGTGTCCCAGGTCCTGAAACTGTTTAAGTTTGCGGATTCCGACGGTATGACCGAGGTGAATATCGGGCGCCGTTGGATCAAAGCCCTGCTTGACTCTCAATGGCTTGTTTTCATCGATAGATTTTTTCAGGCGCTTTTTAAATTCGTCGGCGGGTAGGATTTCCACTGCACCTCTTGAGATCAGTTCGAGTTGTTTTTCAAATTCTGTCTGCATAAATTATATCTTTTCCTAATATTATCGGATTTACACCCGTATTGTTAAGATATTTATTATCAGTCTTTTACGACAATAATTAAAACCATGTCAAAAGGCAAGTTTTAATATTCGTGCCACAATTCATGACTTTCAGAGTATAAACATATACAAAAAAAGGTAAAGAGCGCTTCCGGTTCTTTTTACTTGACTTGACCGTTCAAAAAGGCGATTTATTGGGCTTATGAATATTGCGGTAAAAAATCAAAAATCAAAAAAGGATCGAATCAAAAGATCGATGCTGATTTTGGGCGGTCTTATTTGCATATTTGTATTAATCGTTATCATCCGCACATATAATATTTATCAGAAGGACCTGCCCTCTTTTGAAAAGCTTCACAACATCGAGCCGGCCCTGAAGACTAAAATTTATGCCTCCGATGGCACCCTGTTGCAGGAGTATTTCAATGAAAACCGTGTCCTGACCCCGTATGACCAGATTCCGCCGTTCATGATCGATATGCTGATGGCGGTTGAGGATCGCAAGTTTATGGATCACTGGGGGCTGCACCCCAAACGCATCATCAAGGCCCTGCTGGTCGATATTATCAGCTGGGATATTGCCGAGGGAGCGTCGACTATCACCCAGCAGTTGGCGCGGATGTTGTTTCTCAATCGAAGAGAGACTATTGAGAGAAAAATAAAAGAGGCCCTGACCGCAATCAAGCTGGAGAGGACATACTCCAAGCAGGAGATTCTCCAGATGTATCTGAATCAGTATTTCTTTGGACGCCGGGCGTATGGCATCGCCGCCGCATCGAGGACTTATTTCAATAAAAGCGTCGGTGAATTATCTGTCAGCGACTGCGCCCTGCTGGTCGGTCTGCTTAAGGCGCCGGGAAGGTACTCGGTCAGAATATTTGAAGATCCCGAATTTGCCAAAAGGATACGGAATCAATCTCTATACCTGTATCACGACTGGGGTAAAATGTCGCGGGAGGAATATGATTCACTGAAAATTTTGCCGGTTGAGCTTAATCCTCCGGTGGAGGAAGCCGGGCGAGCGCCTTATTTTACAGAAGAAGTAAGAAAGTATATATTAAATAAATACGGACATGAAACCCTTTACTCGGGTGGCCTGACAGTTATAACCACCCTTGATTGGAAATTACAGCAGGTGACCGATTCGGCGGTCAAAGAAAGAGTCGATTCCATCCAGGCCCGACTGGAAAGAATTTATGACATCAAGAATCCGACATACACCTATGCTATTCCGGATTCGGTCGATAGCCTTGGCGATACGGTTCGGGTCTATAAACAGATTCAGGCGGCCGCGATTACAATAGAAAATGAAAGCGGCAATATCCTGGCAATGGTGGGCGGCAAATCATTTGAATCCACCAAATTCAACCGGGCAGTCCAGTCCGAACTGCAGCCCGGTTCGGCATTCAAGCCGTTTGTTTATACAGCGGCAATGGACAACGGGTATCATCCCAGTGACATATTTTATGACAATTCCATTAAACTTGAAATTCCCGGAACGCGTGACTGGCGACCGCATAATTTCGATGATAAATTCATGGGTGAGATGACTCTTCGTGACGGCTTGAAAATGTCGCGTAATCTGATTGCCATCAAACTGCTTCTGAAAATTAAACCGGAGCAGGCGATTTTCTATGCGCATAAAATGGGGATCACCTCCGACCTGAAACCAGTTGCCTCTTTGGCGATGGGAACTGAGGTGGTGCGGCTGATCGATCTGGTATCCGCCTATACGGTTTTTCCGAACGGAGGGATAAAAGTGCCGTATAAGTACATTCTCAAAATAACCGACCGTTACGGTAATGTGATCGAAGACAATACGGTAGTACCAAAGGAAGAAGTGCTGTCGGCCCGAACGGCATATATCATGGTCAACATGATGCAGTCGGTGATGGAACGGGGCGGAACCGGGCAGAGCGCCCGATGGCGAGGATTCACTCGTCCGGCCGGAGGTAAAACCGGAACCTCGGATAATTTCTGCGATAACTGGTTTATCGGTTATACGCCCCAGATTACGTCCGGGGTTTGGGTCGGATTCGATGAAAAGCTGTCGATTGGCAAAAACCAGACGGGTGCCACCAACGCTCTTCCGATCTGGGTCAAGATGATGATTGCCGCTCATGATACACTGCCGATTGTCGATTTCGAGATTCCCGATGGTATCGAGTTTGTCGATATCTGTCTCGAGTCGGGAAAACTTGCCTCGGATTGTTGCGAAAAAATCAGAAATGAAGTTTATCGCACCGAAAATGTACCCCAGGAAATCTGCCCGCTTCATCCCTGTTCCGGATTCCGCATCTCCCCCGCCTCGAAAACCGACAACTACACCGATCCGGGTGATACCTCGGATGTTTATCATTTCTGAGCCGTTATAATCACTGATTAAATTAATTCTTGACAGCATTGACCGGATAAGTATATTTGGGCGGTAATGCCGGAGTGGTGAAAGTGGTAGACGCAGGGGACTCAAAATCCCCCGATGGCAACATCGTGACGGTTCGAGTCCGTCCTCCGGCATAAAGTAACTGACAAAAAATCATCGTAAGCTCTTGTCCCTCTTGGAATCTGGTTTACATAAAAGAGGGCTTTTTTCTTGTACGGCTCAATTTCCA